>NZ_CP108080.1:4287500-4465000 GCF_036181745.1 Streptomyces sp. NBC_00259
ACGTCCCACAGCATGGGCTCCCAGCGTCCGCGTCGCTGGTGGCCCACCAGCAGCCGGGTGTCGCCCTCGACCGGGGCGAAGCCGAGGACCTCCAGCCCCAGCTCCACCGAACCGCCCTCGGTGTCGTCCATCTCGGACACCGTCGAGCCGTCCAGCCGGACGACGCGCAGTGCCGAGTGCATCGCGTCGCCGTGCTCGGTGTGCTCTATCGCGATCAGCGACCCGTCGTGCGAGAGGTCGCCCACGCCCGCCGACTCCCGGTGCCGGTAGATCTCGACCGGGTCGGAGCCGGGGGGCACGACATGGATCGTCGTGCCGTCCTCGTCGGTCGAGCGGCCCACCACGGCCGTGCCGTCCCGGCCGAGCGCCAGCCCCGCGCTGTAGGAGGCGTCGAGCCCGGGCGCGGCGGGCTCGTCCTGCCCGCCGCCGAACGGCTGCCGCATCCAGACCCCGAACTCGTCCCCGTCCTTGTCCGAGAACCACCAGATCCACTCGCCGTCGGGTGTGAGTATCCCGTCCGTCGTCCCGTTCGGCCGGTCGGTCACCTGGCGCTGTTCGCCCGTCGCGCGGTCCCACGCATACAGCTCGTACGTCCCCGTCGCGTTCGAAACGAAGAGGGAGCGGTGCGGGGCGTCCTCCGCCCAGTCGGGCAGCGAGACGCGGGGCGCCCGGAACCGCTGCTCCCAGGCCGGCATGTCCGCGGGCACGGCCACGGGCACGGTGGTGGGCGCCTCGGACGCCGTGGATTCGGTGATCTCAGTCATGCCCACCATTCTGCGCCGCCCCGCCCACAAATCGTTCGCGTCGTCCGCAGCCTGTGGATAACCTCCGCGACATGTACCCTCCACCCCCTCCGGACTGGCGGGAGGCGAACCGTTCCCGCTGGGACGAACGGGTCCCGATCCACCTCGCGGGCGACTTCTACGACCTCGACTCGTTCCGTGCCGGCAAGGACTCGCTGCGCGACTTCGAGACGGCCGAGGTCGGCGACGTCACCGGCCGCTCCCTCCTCCACCTCCAGTGCCACATAGGCCTGGACACCCTCTCGTGGGCCCGCCGCGGCGCCGCGCACGTCGTCGGCCTCGACTTCTCCGAGCCGGCCGTCGACGCCGCGCGCTCGCTCGCCGCCGACGCCGGCCTCGGCCCCGACCGGGCCGCCTTCGTCGCAGCCGACGTGTACGACGCCACGGAGTCCGTGCCCGACTCCTCGTACGACATCGTCTACACCGGCATCGGCGCGCTGAACTGGCTCCCCGACATCGTCCGCTGGGCCGAGACCGCCGCCGCGCTCGTCGCCCCGGGCGGATTCCTCTATCTCGCCGAGTTCCACCCGCTGACCGACAGCCTCGACGACGCCACGGGCTCACACGTCACGCACGACTACTTCGCCCGTGACGCCTGGGTGGACGAGTCGCCGGGCACGTACGCGGACTTCGACGCGCGGACCGTCCACAACCGCAGTGTCGAGTGGCAGCACCCGATCGGCGAAGTCGTCTCGGCCGTCGCCGCGGCCGGTCTGCGCATCGACTTCCTCCACGAGCACGACGTCACGCTGTTCGAACGCTTCGGCGCGCTGAAGCGGCACGAGGACGGCTGCTTCCGCTTCCCGGCGGACCGTCCCCGTATCCCGCTGATGTACTCACTCAAGGCGACGAAACCCGTTCACGGCACGCCGGTTCACGCTGCGCCGGGTCACGCCGCGGCGCTTCACGACGTGGCGCTTCACGACGCGGCGACGTAGGCGATGAGCTTCGCCATGTTGCCGGTGTAGGTGGAGGTCGTGATCCCCTCGGCGCTCTCGCGCGGCTCGTACGGCGGCTCCGCCGGAGGATCGCTGGGGTTGTAGGGGGAGGTGTCGTAGGTGTCGCCCACGTGCTTGCTCATGAAGGCCGTGCCGTCGTACGGGGTCGCGGGAGCGGGACCCCGGTACGGGTTGGTCGTGGTGCCGATGGGGCCGAGCCAGTGGTCCTTGGCGCCGAGACCGACCACGAGCGCGTCCGCCTGCGCGTCCGTCACGTCGGGCAGGGGCAGCGGCGCCTCCCGGAAGAGGTCGGTCAGTTCGAGATCGCGGATGCCGAAGTACCGGGGGAGTGCGTACGGCCGCCCGGGCGCGAGCGGGGACCTGGCGCGCAGCTCCGCGACCTCGGCGCGGCTCATGGCCATCAGCTCGTCGTACGTCGACCTCAGACCGGCGATGTCGACCGAGCGGCCGCCGGAGTAGTGGCTGAGCGTGTTCCGGTGGTCGTGGTCGTAGTAGTAGGCGCCGTTGCGGATGTTCGACCCGAAGCGGTGGACGAAGCGTGCGCGGTTGCTGCCCAGTTCCACGAAGGTGGGATGGGTGCTGTTCCTCAGCAGCGGGTTCTCCTGCTTCTGTTCGCTGCTGAGCGGGCAGCTCTCCAGCCAGGCGATGGCCTCCGGCACCCGGCGCAGATAGGCGTGGTCGCCGGTCAGCCGGAAGTAGTGGAAGAGCTGGCGGATGTTGGTCTGGGTGGTGTGGGTGGTCAGCGCCCGTGGTTCGTAGGAGCGTGCCCCGGCCGGGGCGCCGGCGGGGCGGCCGTTCACGGCGTGGGCGAGATGCTGGAGCCCCCAGCCCGCCTGCGGTCCGGGCTGCTGCAGCCGGTGCAGACAGGCCATGGCACGCAGCACGGGACGGGTCAGGTCCCGCCGCCCCAGCGCCGAGGCGCACATGAGCAGGAACTTGATGTTCTCGCCCAGTACGTCGTCGTTGAAGGTGACGTGCCGGGTGTAGTCGCCGTCCTCCATGCCGTGCCCGACATCGGCGGGCAGCCAGGACGGCCGGTCGTCGGGCCAGGGCGTCTCACCGACCGAGCCCGAGAAGGCGGGGAAGCGCTGCGGCCAGCCGCCGTCCGCCGGGCCGCCCCGCAGCTGTGCCCTGAGCAGGAAGTCGATCACGCGGTTCAGGGAGGCCTTGAACGCGGGGTGCCCGCGCTCCACGTACAGCCGCAGGATCAGCTGCGCCGCCGTGGAGGTGCCGGCGTCGTCGAAGGTGGCGTTGCCGTAGTAGTGCTGGAACTCCTCCAGCCGCCAGCCGTTGGCGCCGATCGTGGCGTACCACTCGCGCAGCGACGACTCGCCGGCGAAGTCGTGGATGTAGTTCCAGCCGCCGATGGGCAGTTGCGCCCGGACCAGCGCGAGCCCGGTGCGCTCCGCCGCGCGGTAGAACGCCTCGTCGCCGGTCGCGTGGTACGCGTCGAGCAGGCTGTGCCCGACGGTGGGTGTCCCGGGCGGCTGGACCCAGCACATGGTGCGCCTGGCCTCCATCTCGCCCCAGATGGTCGACAGATCGGGCAGATAGCTCCACACGTATCCGCCGCGATACGAGACATGTTCATCCATGAAAACGGCGGCACGTCTCATCGCGCGCCGGACGCCCTGGGTGCCGGCGGCGGGACGCGTACGTGTGGCGGGCGCTTCGGCTGCCTGCGCCGGACCGGACGGCAGCCCCGACAGTGCGCCGAGGAGTACGGGTGCGGCGGCGAGACGGCCGAAATTCCTGCGTGTCATGGGCGTCTTGGGCGTCTTGGGCTGCGTCATCGGGTGCGCCTCCAGGCATGACTGACCGCGGGTGCGGTGGCGGGGGAGTGGCGTCTTCCCTTACGCCTATCATTGGCGCTTCGGCATGCTCAATAGTTCGTACCCATGAAGCTTGTTCAAGTTCATGAACGACCTGGTGGCCGGCCCGAAGGGGTTACACGATGTTCGGGCTGCGCCGCTCGACGAGGACGACGTCGCGCCAGACGCCGTGATGGCGGCCGATGCGTTCACGCGTACCGATGACGCGGAACCCGGCGCGTTGATGGAGGGTCAGGCTGGCGGTGTTCTCGGGGAAGATGCCCGACTGGATGGTCCAGATGCCCGCGGCCTCGGTGGAGACGACGAGCCTGTCGAGCAGGGCGCGGGCGACGCCCTGTCCGCGGGCGGCCGGGTGGACGTACACCGAATGCTCGACGACGCCGACGTAGGCGCACCGGTCGGAGACCTTCGAGACGGCGACCCAGCCGAGCACCTTCCCGGCACGGGCTCCGGCTTCGGTCCCCGCCTCGGCTCCCACCCCCGCTCCCGTTCTGGCGCCGGAGCCCTCGGCTCGCAGCGCGACGAACCGATGGTCCGTCAGTCTGGCGGCGTCGAAGTCGGACCAGGCCGGCGCCCGGGTCTCGAAGGTGGCGTCGCCTTCGTCGATGCCGAGCCGGTAGATGTCGAGGACCTGCTCCGCGTGAGCGGTGGTCATCGGGATGACGATCACGGCTGCCCCTCCACTGTTCCCCGAGGACTCTATGCGGAGGGAGGTGAGGGGTGTCACGACGTACGCTTCAGCGTCGCGTAGACGACGACGTTGCCGAGGTAGCCGGCCTTCTTGCGGTAGCCGCCACCGCACGTGATGATCCGCAACTGAGGGGCGGCGGCGTTTCCGTACACCTTCTGGTTCGGGAACGTGCGCTTCGCGTAGACCTCGACGGCGTCGACGGTGAAGAAGGCCGTCCGCCCGTCCAGGCGTGTGATCTCGATGGCGCTTCCCTTGGTCAGGGCGCCGAGCCGGAAGAAGACGGCACGTCCGGTGGGGGTGTCGACGTGCCCGGCCACGATGGCCGCGCCGCTCTCGCCCGGCGCGGGACCCTTGGAGTACCAGCCGGCGAACCCGGCCTTGTCGGCAGGCGGGACCTCCAGCGCGCCGCTCTTGTTCAGCGCGAGATTCATCATGGGCGCGTCGACCCGGATGGCGGGGATGCGCAGCCTGACCGGAACGGAACGCGGGCGGGACCCGGGCGGGCCCTTGGGCGCCTTGGCGACGGGGGCGGGCCGTTTCGGCCCCGGTTCACCGGCCGCGGGTGAGGCATAGGCCTGGGCGGCGGACGGCTGGGGAGCCGTCTCGCCGCTCAGCCCATGGATCACCAGACCGATGCCGACGAACAGCGTGATGCCGAGAGCCCAGGTCGACCTGGAGGGCGGAGTCTGCGTGCGTCCCATAGCGGTCCGGGCTTCGGTCTCGATGTACGGAGGGGCGGTTGGCGACGGCCGGAGCCGCCGGCGCTCAGGCGGCCGGTTCGCTGCCGTGACGGCGCCGCATCGTCAGCAGACCGCCTGCCGTCGCGGTGAGGATCAGCGCGGCACCGATGGCCACCTCCGTGCTGTTCAGCCCGTCGGCTCCACCGAACCCGCCGCTCACCGCTCCACTGGGGCGACGGGCGACCTCGAACTCGGTGTCGACACGGACCCCGGGAGGGCACTTGACCGTAATGGCGTAGGTCCCTTCCTTGGCGTTGGCCGGAACGGTGAAGTTGCCCTCCAACTCGCCCTCGCGGCCGCTCTCGACCAGATTGATCTGGCCGCCGGCCTCCGACTGGCCCTTGGCGTACGTCGCGTCCGACGCACAGATCGACGTACTGACGGTGATGGTCGAACCCGGGTAACCCACCTCGGGACTGACGCTGACTTCGGACCCTTCGGCCACTGCTGCGGGAGCCGAGATACCAAGGGCAACCATGGCCAAGGCACTACCGGCGAGAAGACGTGCAGTACGCATTTCACCACCCTCCGACGGGCGCGGGTCAGGACTCGTTGCCCCGACGAGGACGCCGCGCTCAGGAGGAAAGGCAATCAGTTCTTGTGATCAAATTACTGCTGCGAAATGACCGGGCGAATGCGCGTCGTACTACCGTCGTGCCATTCCCACAGGTCGCAGGGGTCGCAATAGGCTCATGGACGGAATATCGAAACGGCGTAGCGAACGGGTGGCGACACGCGTGTCCGCCGCGACCGTCGTACGACGGACCCCCGACCTCACGTGCCTGCGCCGGCAACCAGGGAGACACCATGGGCATCCTCGACAGCGCCGGCGTGGCCACCAGACTCCCCGCCCAGGACCTGGACAGAGCCCGACGCTTCTACGCGGAAAAGCTCGACCTCGAACCCATCGACGAACGCCCCGGCGGCCTGCTGTACCGCTGCGGGGACGCGGACTTCGCTCTCTTCGCATCCGCGGGGGCGTCCCCGGGCACCTTCACCCAGATGGCCTTCGAGGTCGACGACCTCCGTGCCGTCGTCGACGAGCTCGAACGGCGGGGCGTGGTCTTCGAGGACGTCGACCTCCCTGCCATGAGAACCGTCGACGGCATCGCCGAGATCCAGGGGAACTACCCGACCAAGCTCGCCACGGGCGAGTACGGCGCCTGGTTCCACGACAGCGAGGGCAACCTCCTGGGCATCGGACAACCGATCCGCTGACCGACGCCGCACCGCGTGCGGTCGGCGGTGTCCGCTCTCGTGAACCGTCACCCGTCGGGCCTCACAGCTTGCCGGTGATGACTCCGCGCCAGGTCCACCCCGCGCCCAGGACGGTGTCCTGCAGAGGGCTCTTCAGGTCGGAGCTGTCGAAGCTGAACGTCTCGGTCGCTTCGAGGCCACCGTCTTCGCCCCCGCCGAGCGTCCAGCGCTTCGAGACCGTCTGCACCTGGCCACGTTGGGCCTCGGCCGCGATGGCCGGCCTCGGGGTGTCGCCGTCCCACGTGACCTCGTACTGCTGGTCGAGACAGCGGACTTCGTTCTTCTCCTGGACCAGGCGCATACGGACCTGGAACACCCGACTCACCTGTGTGCGGACGAAGAACGTCTGCCAGGCCGGGTCCAGGATGCGCCACTCGGCCACCAGGTCAGCGCCTTCCTCACGGCCGTCCCTGACGATGTACGGGACGTCATCGCGATTGAGGCTGAGCAGAGCACCATGAACCTCTGCGGCGGATCGCGGGCTTACACCGTCCGCGGGGCGCTTGGTTCCGGTCAGCTTGTCGAAGAGTCCCATGAGATCAACATATGGAGACTCGGATTGCCGGTGCAAGATCCGCCGCTCCCGTGGGGCGCGCTACGGCGCCCATGATCGCGTTTCGCACCAGATCGACGACATTCGTGACAGCGATGGTGGCGACGCCATGCCTGACTCGACAATTGTTCGAGTCGCTGCCCTAACTGCCTGGGCTGATGATCGGGCACGCCCCTCACTCAAATGAGTGCCAGGGCCACGCACCCATGACCAGCCGTCCGATCCTCAGAAACGTTCGACCTCTTCGCCGTCCGGGACCTTGTAGCAACCGGACACTAGGTCGAGGCTCAGCTTCGGCGGGTCATTCTTGGCCATTTTGATGACCTTGACGCTGACCTTCTTCTTGTCGTTGTCGGCGGTCAGGCTGATGCTTCTGTTCTTGCTGTTATTCGGTCCGTATTCGACGATCTCCCACCCCTGCTTGGGCAGTTCTCTCTTGAGCCGCTCCATCGCCTCGTCGAGGTCGCTCGCCGAGGCGGGGGTGAAGCTCCACGGATGGAAGATGCGGAAGTATGTCTTTGTGTCCTTGCCTGAGCAGTCCATCACTCCTGGGAGGCTTTCTGACGCTTTTCCCTTCACGCCAATCAGGTCGTAGATACCGCTGGAGACCTTTTCCATCGTGTCGGCGGCGTCAAGCGAGGTGCTCGTGCCTGCGGACGGGACGCCATCGCTCTTGTCGTCAGTCATGCCGCATCCGGTCAAGATAGTGAGTACAAGTGGTACGGCGAGCACGGAGGCACGCGTTCTGGTCTTCACGTCTGAGCTCTCCTACTTCGAACGCAATACTTCTTCACTCGTCAATGGGTTGGTCGGCGGCTTCAAGTCCACTTCATCGCCCTTCCCCACTACCAGCAGGGCCTGATTCTTCAGACTTGTCGACCCCTCATCCCAGTAACCGCTGTGGCCTTCGGTGTCCGTGGTCATCTGGTTGGCGCCGAATTTCTCATCGCTGGGAATTCTGAAGTTCAAGCCGTCCCCGCCGTGTCCATAGCGGCCGAGATCCGGGACCACGTCCCCCTTGGCTTCCTCGTTCCACACATGGCCCTTGGGGACATCCATGCCATCGGCACCCGACACCTTGACGCCGGGGCTGCCCGCGAAGACGAGGTCATCGGCGTTGAGGTCCCCTGTCTCGGCCGCCGCGCCGACCAGGAGCCGCATCGCTACGGACTGCCGATCGGTCACATCGGCTTTGATCTGTTCCCACTCGTCCCATGCCATGCGTAGCCCCCGTTTCCCCCTGTGGATCACTCCAGCAAAGAACACTACATCGCACCAGCAACACACAGCCCATGAGTACCTGTACCTATGCGAATGGGCACCTGCCCCGGGACTGTAGAAAGAACGGCCCTGTCTCACATTCGGTGGTAGCGGAGGGTGGCGCAATCCGAGGAGGATGCGGTGGCGGAGGAGGGCGAAGCCTGCTCTGCCTACAGGCTGGCGTAAGCCAACCTGCCTCAGTACCGGTCAACATGCCGACAGAGATCACGCTGTTGGTACCCGCCGAGGGTGTGCCAAGCCATCTACGGAAAGTCGGTCCGAAGCGCGGCCAAGCCCGCTTTGGCGAGTCGGCAGCCCTGGTATTCAGGGTCGGTGTGCGGTTCCTCGAGCCAAGCAAGCTTGCAGCGGCGGAACACCCTGTAGTCGACGCCGAACACGACTTCGCCATGCAGGTTGGCTGCGCGCTGTCGCCAGCCGGTACGGGTAGGCGCAATGGTGTCCTGCCATGAGGTGTTCAGCTGGGGTGGGTTGGGCCAGCCCATGCGCTGGCCAGGCGCCCTCGGCTCATGGCGCAGTTGCATGCGTAACGGCTCAAGGCTGTACGCGCGCCCTAACTTGCGGGATTGCTGAGCGAGTCGCAGTGCCGCTTGCCGGTGCTCATCAGTGGCCATGGCGTGCATGGTGCCGACGTAAGCCTCGCCGCACGCTTGGCCTCGCCCGGCACGGCCAGGTACCGCCAGCCGACCACCTACGCATTACGAGTTGTCCGCTCTTTGGTCCGGCCGGAGCCGCGTCCAGCGTGAAGGCCTGGCACGGCACGCTGCACCTCATCCTCGCCGACGCCGTGGATGAAGAACTTCGCGACTCCAACCCGACCACCAAGCGGCGCGGCCGGGGCAAGCGCGCCGGCCGCTCCCGGATCCGGGGTCCCGAGAATGTGGTGACCGATGCTCTCGGCGTCCTCCTGACAGCCGAGCGGGCCTCGCTGCTGTCCGGTCGCGACGACGAGTTCGTGGCCGTGGTCCTGAAGGGCTACACGGGCATACGGTGGGGCGAAATCGTCGGCCTGGAGCGCAAGTTCGTCCGCCCCGCCTCGGTGCGGGTGGAATGGCAGCTCTACGAAATCGACACGGGGGAGTCCGAGCGTTGCCCGGCCAAGGACGACTCCTATCGGACCATCGACACGCCCAAGTGGCGCAGGTCGCAAGCCACATTGCCCCGACAGAGTCGGCACCCTGTCCGTGCCCCGAGCACGCCTATGTGTTCCGTGGCCACAGTCCCGCCAACGGAGCTGCGCGGCACGTCGGCGCGAAGCTGGTCGACGTCGCCCGCCAGGCCGACGTCTCCGCGGCAACAGTCTCGAACGTGCTGAACCGGCCGAAGGTCGCGGAGCGGACGCGGACCAGGGTGGAGACAGCCATCGCGGAATTCGGCTACGTCCGTGCGGGCCAGTCAGCAGAGACGGCGGCGCACTGACGGCGGACCGGATTTGCGACCCGGTTGTTCCAGCCGGCCACGACGGGCTGGTACCCGAAGAAGGCCCCGCAGGAGTCGCGTCCCCGTGCCGGTGATGGCGGGCCCTGGCCGGGAGTGCCGGCGCGGGGCCGGTAGGCATCTGGCCGTGCGGACGCGTGCTGGCTGCCGATCGCGCGAAGCCTCACTCCGCCTGGGCTCAGGCACTGCCATAAGACGGTCATGGAGGAGCTCGGAATCCCGCCCAAGCTCATGGACGAACGCATGGGACACGAGGACGGTTCGGTGCAGGCGCGCCACTCGCAGATCACCGCGCGGATGATCAGTCGGCTCATGGGTGAACTGACCGAGCAGTGGGAGGAGGAGTCGTTGCAGGCGCGGTTGGCCATGCATCCTCGGTCCTCGGTGCGTGCGCTCGATGCCTTGCTGAGAGCGCGCCAGGGGTGACACTCGGGGAGTGGATTTCCTTGATCCACTCCCCGTTCACTCCCTAGAGGCCCCGAGGAACGAGTCAGGGCCGGTCCCCCGTGAAGGAGAACCGGCCCTGACCTGGTGTTTTAGCTGTCGGGGTGGCGGGATTTGAACCCACGACCTCTTCGTCCCGAATGAGGTTCGGTCAAGATCGCTACCTGGGGATCTTGGTAAACGTGCAGGTCAATGACTTGGTGTGGGTTGGTGGGGCGAGGTTTCGCGGGGGCCCACGAGGAAGATCATCTCCCAGGGTTCTCCCAGCGCCTGGTGCTTGGCACGGCGCTCGGTTCGCGGGTGCGGTGGGAGTTGCGTTGCGCGAGCAAGTTCGCCCGTGCTTGGCGCTGATGTCCCATGTCGCCGAGCCTCGAGCACGTACGGCACTTGCTTGGCCGCCGGCTGCGCTCCGCGTGGACCGCGCTGTCGCTCAGTTCCTACCGGCGTCCGGGATGATCCGGCCGACGACGGCCGCGGCTTGCTCCGGGTGTTCCTCCATCCATCTGCCGAGGTGCTCCCGGAGGGCCTCGTCGCAGCAGGTGCGTACTGCGGTGTTGCCGAGTACATCGCGGGTGGCGCCCTCGAACGAGGGATGGTCCAGCTTCACCGACACGACAGCCGTCAGTCCCTCGCAGACCCGGTCGGCGCTGAGATCGAGGTCCGTCGCCGTTAGTAGTTGCCGCTCCCGTGCGTAGGCGTTTACCGCGCCCGCCACTCCGTCGCGGAAGCCCACTATGTGTGTGCCGCCGCCGGGGGTGGGCTGGCTGTTGGCAAAGCTGCGGATCCGCTCCTCGTGAGAGGTGCACCACCGCAGGGCCACCTCCGCGGTCCCTGCCATCCGTAGGTCCTCCCACTGGAAGGCAATGAGGTCCGGGTGCGCGGGCGTCCTTGCTGAGGCGTCAAGGAAGGCAATGAAGTCTTGTGTCTCGCCCAGGAACCGTACCGACTGGGGCTCGCCCGGAGGACGTGTGTCGGTCAGAGAGATGCCCAGGCCCCGGTTCAGGAAGGCCAGTTCCCTGAAGCGTTCCGCCAGCACCGCGAACGAGCACTCCACGGTCTCGAAGATGTCAGAGTCGGGCCAGAAGGTGATGGTCGTCCCACTACCGGACGCCGGCCCTACGGCGGTGGGCGGGGCGACGGCGACGCCGCGCACGTACTCCTGAACCCAGCAGGCGCCATCGCGCCGCACCTCGGCAGTCAGGCGGCTCGACAGAGCGTTGGTGATACTGGGCCCGATGCCGACCAGGCCCACGGTCGCGGTGTTGCGGTCGGCGGGCTCCATTCCGGCGTACATGCGGGTCAGCAGAGCTTCGAGGTCACTGGCGCCATCCGCGTCCTCGGTGACCTCGACGGGAACACCCGGCCCGTCGTCGGCGACCCTCACGCCGCCATCGGGCGTGAGGGTGACGTCGACGGAACTGGCGCTGCCGGCCAGGACCTCGTTCACGGCCCGGCCTACGACCTCGAACACCGCCTGGTGCAGGCCGCGTTCGCCGGTCGATCCTACGTACATCCCGGGCCGCTTCCGAACGGCTTCCCTTCCCTCCAGCACCGTGATGTGTGTGGCGTCGTACGGGTTGGCGTTCTCACTCACGAAGTCCCCCTTCGACCGTATCCAGCAGTGCTGCCCAGCCTAGGGAGATATCCGGAAAACGCCAGGTCAGAGATGGTGCAGCGAGGGCATAGGCGGGCGGGTGGTCGTCTGCCCGGATGCAGCTGCCCCAGGGGGCGAGGTGGACCCGGAGATTGCAGTCAGACCCCGACCGTGGCCGCGTACGGCCCCTTTCCCGGCAGCCCCAAGGCCCTTGATTCCAGGACGACATACGGAGAGGTGTCACGCCGCCGTCTCTTGCCCTGTGCCTGATCGCCGTTCTCTTGGTGGCGTTGCGACGGCAGACTGTGGGGGTGGACTCTGACCTCTACCCTGACCTGGCTGCTGCGGGCAGCCTGGCCGCAGCGCTGCAACAGCTGGCGGCCGAACTCCGTGTCGATCTCACGGTGGTTCCCATCGATGGAGGCTCCCCTGTCACGGCAGGCATCGCTACGCCGGTCGCAGGGCGCAAACCGCTGTCCGTCTACATCGGGGCAACCAGCCGCTGGTTCAGCGTCTCGGGTTGGGGTCAGGGGATTGAGCTCATCACCGGAGCCACGCCGGACCTGGCGGATGTCGTCAGAGCTGGTGCGGCGTGGGCACAGGACACGGGTCTGGTGGAGCTGCGAGCCAGGCTGCCGTTTCTGCACTCCAGTGCACGCGCCGAGGCTCACGAACGCGGGCCGGCGGCAGTGGTGGAGCTGCAGTGGCGAACGATGCGGGAGCAGGCGGCCGAGGCCCCGGATTTCCCCGGGTTCGGCGCACTCGTGGATGTGGCCCATGCCGAACCGATGCTGCGGCAGCTCTACGTGTTCTCCAGCCACTGGACGCTCGGCTTCAGCTCATGCACCGGATTTCCGTTCCGTGTCGAGGTGGGCATCGCCCCGTCGCACAACGGCAGTCCGTACCGCGTGATGAAGCACCTCCGGGCCGAGGTCCTCGGCGAGACGGCCACGGCCAGAGAGGCCGTCGCCTTGGCGGTGTCCCACCTTCCCAGCGGCCTCGGCCCGGCCGTAGAGGGAACCGCCGACCGAAATGCGTGACGCACGCGATCGCCGCCGCACCCTGCTGGAACGAAGAGCTGTGACTCAGCCGACCTGAACGTCGTGAGCTGACAGGTCAGGCTTCGGGGGCCGTGAGGTGTCGCCGGGCTGCAGCCCATACGTCTTCGAAGTCCTCGAAGGTCAGCGGCTCCTCGATGTGCCCCTCCCAGTCGGTGACGGGTGACTCGGCAGTGAACCCGTACCGGGCATCGTCATCCTCGGCGGACGCGGCCGCGATGGGTCGCTGCGCAGGTCCTTCGAGTTCGACCTGCCGGCTCACCCATCCATCGTCGCCGACCTCGAAGTAGAACCAGTCTTCTTCGTCCCAGTAGCTGCGGAACCATCGCGTCACCGGCTCATCCTGGCCCACCGCTGTCGTCCCCGGTAGCTCGATGGTCAGTCGAACCAGACGACGAGCCGTAGGTTCTCCGGGCCGTGCAGCCCACTCAGTGTTCGCATCACCTCCCAGACCGGTCCCCAGTGGGTGGCGTCCCCCGCGACTGAGCATCGGCTGTGTGCTCCGGAGCTGTCGGTCTCGTCCCAGTTGGCAGCGGTCAGTTCGGCCCCGGTGATCCAGGTGGTGCTGTGGGCGTACTCGGGTCCGCCGTATGCGGTGAAGGCTGCGCGCACCCCGTCAGAGATGTCCTCGGGCAGGCCGCGATCTTCGACCAGCGGCTGAAACCCGAAGGAGTTGCGCACCCCGAAGAGGCAGGCGAGTGCGTCGTAGGCATTGCCGGTGTTGAGGAGGAACAGGTCGATGGCGGCCATCCAGACGGCGTCCTCGTCGCCCTCGCCCCAGATCCGGGCTCCTGGCCTGCACTCGATCATTCCGCTCATGTCGGTGGACATGCTCGGATTCTGACGGGCAGAGACGGCCCTGTCGTCCGGGTTTCACAATGGCCTCTCCCCGCGGGTGATCGGTGGGTGGAGGCGGCAGGACCCTCGAACCACGCTGCGGTCCGCTCAATGCGCTGGAGATCGCATCCACTGCACGAGTCCTGACAGCGCGTTGAAGAGATCCTCCTCTGTCTGGAGGAGACGGTGCTCAGGGCGGATCTGACCGCTCTCGACGTCTGCGTGGTCGAGTTCCGCTTCGCCGGTGTCCCAGACGGTGATCGTGGCGAGTCGGGCATTGGTGCTCAGGGTTACCCATGCGCTCGCCTTGGGGCGGCCGTCGGCCGGAGAGGTGCCGAGCTCACAGCCGATCGCCGCTGCTCGGAGGCCGGCTGCCTGGCCGGTGCACCAGGCGGCAAGTACACGAGGGAAGTCGGTCTTGGTCACTCCGTAGGAAGGGTCAGCACCGGAGCGGTGGCCAGCGCGAAGGACCCGGGGCGGCTCGGGGGATGAATGTCTTCGCCGGCGGAGGACGTCCCGCAAAGATCAGGCATTCCGCCACTCCTCGGTGCCACAGCCAACTTCGTAGTGCCACCACCCTTCCTCTTGCCCTTGATGCAGGAGCGCCTTGATCCCGGCGAAGTCCGCGTTGGCCGGTGCGGTGAAGGCCACCATGGGGAAGTCCTCGCTGAAGACCTCGCCTCCGAGCCCGAACGCCGACAGGCGCTGATGCACCGCCTGGGGGCTGCGGCCCAAGGGGCCGGCAGGGATAGGCACGACGCGAATCGTGCAGTTGC
Organism: Streptomyces sp. NBC_00259; assembly: GCF_036181745.1. NCBI lineage: Bacteria > Bacillati > Actinomycetota > Actinomycetes > Kitasatosporales > Streptomycetaceae > Streptomyces > Streptomyces sp. NBC_00259. The sequence continues at coordinate 4,301,760 of NZ_CP108080.1, forward strand.
CGGCGGTGCTGACCCGCCCAACGGCCCAGTGGAGGCCGTCGGTATCGGTCTGATACCGAACCACGTCACCCTCAGCGACCCCGTCCTGAAGGAAGGGAATGTTCTGCACGATGGCCGTGTCATCGCCGACCTTCGTTGCCCACAGGCCCTCTGTGTCCTGCGGGAACCACCCCTCGCGAGGAACGAACCGGAACCAGACCTTGATCTTCTCGACCGTGCTCTCCATGACGGGCATCATGCGTCGCCCGGGAACAGCACTTCCCACCGGGGCAGAGCTGGTCGATCAACGTTCGTCTGTCATCGGCCAAGCTCCACGGGACAAAATCAGTTGAAGCCGCCCTCAACCGGCGCCGTATCGTGGGCGAGAAGGGTCGTATGGGCGTTCGGGGGTTGGGTGCGGATCGAAGATCATGTCGCTTGGGAACGGGGCTTCCCGGTGAAGTACCTGCTGGTCCACCAGGACGACGAGGACCAGGAAGAGTTCTGGGGGCGGTGCGCGGGTGTCGAGGGCATGTTCGTGGACAAGGCGCCGCCACCGCGCGAGGTCCTGACACTGCGAGGATGCGCCCCCGAGGGACTGCTGCGCGATGCACTGATGTCGAACGGGGAGTCGACCGCCCTGCTGGGCGACGTATGCATCGAGGTCTGGGACGACGAGCAGCCGTTGCAGTGGTGGTCATTGCTCGACTGCGTCGTCATCACTCATCAGCCGAACCGTGACGATCCTGCCCTGGTGGACATCGTGGTCGGAGCAGGCGTCGAAGAAGAGCACGCCTGGACGCACACCCTGCCGCCGACACCGCAGTTCAAGCTGTTCGCGGGGACCACAAGGTCGCTCGGCTCGGTCGGCCACTGCCTGGCCGTGGACGGACTGTTCGTGACGCGAGGTGCCCCGGCACCCACGCCACTGAGACTCGTCGGCTGCGAGCCCGCCGAACCCCTGCTCGCCGTCCTGCGCCGGCCGCGCAAGTGGGACCGGGACTGGGTGGGGCTGTGGGCCCTGGACCGCACCGGCCGGGTGATCTACCGCCACAACGTGCACGTGCGCATCGAGACCGCCCGGCCGTCGGTACTGGGCGGCAGCCTCCTCGACATCAAGCTCACCGACGGCGGCGACGACCGGCCTCCCCTACTGGCCCGCCCTATTTGGGAGACCTGGTACAGAGGTGTCCCGGACACTCGTAATCAGTGGGCGTCACTTTCCGCCGAGGGCAGGTCCGAGTGGCTCGACCTGACCGCCACCGGCATGAGCGAGCAGGGCCCGGACCGTACGGGTGGCATCCACCACCTCGACGGCACGCACGTCACGGACACGCCTGGCCTGTACTGCGCCATGGCCGAGGCGCTCGCGGGACCGGGCGGCTATTACGGCCGGGAATGGAACGCCTTCAAGGACTGCCTGCACGGCGGCTTCGGCGTGGCCGCGCCCTTCACTCTGGTCTGGCACGACGCCGAGGTCGCCCGCCAGGCTCTGGCGGACGACATCTGGGACACCGAGAAGGGACTCAGCTACTTCGAGGAGATCGTGCAACTCCTCAAATCCTTCGGCGTCACGATCGTTCTCCAGTGACATGGGCAGAAACGCCGCAATGACCCGACGGGCGCTCGGTGGTGAGCCCCTGCGTGCAGACAGCTTTCCGGGCGCGGCTTGAGTTGACGGCAAGTTCGTGGAAGGCGTTGCGGAGGTCGCACGTCAGGTGCTCGTGTCGCCCGGTCCAGCCCTGTACTGCATCCCCGGCTGTCAGTACTACATGGCACTGTGCCGCCATGACGACAACGACAGAGCTAACCCTCTTCGCCGACTACTTCCAGATTCACATTTCCGATGCGGACTCAGACGGTGATCTGAGCGATGCATGGACGGACCAGTCCGTTGCCGATCATCTTGCGGTTGCGCGAGACGCAATGGGCATTGGTACGACTGTCAACGTCAACGTGTCCGTCACTGTCGCCGTCTTGGCGCAGGAACCGAGTGACGACAGTTCGGAATTCGATCACGTCGTTGAGGGCAGCCTCTGCGCGTCGCTCGGTCGCCTGACGGTTCTCGGCTGCACGGATTACGCCCCAGACGCGGCCATCTTCGAGGTCCCACCGGGCTGGAATCGCGTCCGAGTGTCCCGGAGCAACCTGGCGCGGGCAACGGAGGCCGACGTCGACTCTGACGAAAGTCCCGAAACCACCGAGAAGATCCGTATTCAGGTGTGGCCAGCCTCAGAGCTTCCGGCCAAGGTGGTGAAACGGTGGGTGCAACCCGGCGAAGGGCACGACGCATAGGGCGTCAAGCGCTCGGACAGCACTCCTCGACTGGCCACTGCGTCAGCGCAAGGCGCGCAGCACCCGAGTGCGCAGCGTGGCATCGGCGATGGTGTCTGCATCGCGCCATGCCGCCGCCGTGACCTCCTCGGACTGTAGCTCGACGACGTCCGCGGACGTATGGAAGAGGAAGCGGAAGTCGGGTTGCTGGTGCTCGGGTTCCTCCTTGGCTGGGTTGGCGGGGATGGGATGAGCGTCGATGTGGATCGGCCGGTGACCGGCCGGGGTGACTACGGATGCGGGAATGCCGGTCTCTTCGGTCAACTTCCTTTGCGCTGCGGCGAGGAGGTTTGTGTCTTCGGCCTCCAAGTGGCCGCCGGGCAGCAGCCACTGCTGCAGTGCTAGGTGGCGGATATAGAGGATGCGGCCGGCGGGGGTCGGCTAGGACCGCGCCAGCTGTGACGTGGCCCTGGAACTCCTTGCGTGAGGTGAGGTCGCCCTCGCCGTCCAGGAGTTCCGCGAGCGGCGCGAGGAGGGGCTTGTCGTCGGGGTGGACGTCGAGGTAGTCGTCGAGTGTGGCCCGGATGTGGGCTGCGGTGATGTGAAGCTTCCCCTTGATCGTGGACACCTGGAGACTGGGGCCTGAGGTTCCAGAGGAAGTAGCACCAGGTGGGAAACAAGTACACGAAGCGGTACACCGAGGAGTTCAAGCGGGACGCGATCGCGCTCGTCGACTCCTCGGGCCAGACGGTCACGGCTATCGCCCGGGAACTCGGCATCAGCTCGGAGTCCCTGCGCGGCTGGTACCGCCGGGCCAAGGCCGACCGGGGCGAGGGCGCCCCGGGCGAGCTGACCAGCGCCGAGCGCGAGGAACTGCGCCGGCTTCGCAGGGAGAACCGCGAGCAGCAGCAGACGATCGAGATCCTGAAAAAAGGTGTGCCACGAACGCGGGAGGCTGCTTGCGGTAGTTGAGTAGCTGAACGCGGTGCTGCACGAGAGATGAAGGACTTTCGGCCCTTCGGAGTCGCCCTGCGGGGGGAGGCTTCAAACCGCCACATGCTGCGGAAGCGGTGACGCGACCGTGGTGAGCGACTGTGGAAAAGGCGTCCGTGAGGCGTCAGGTGGGGATCAGGGAGACGGAGCGCAGTCCCCTTACAGGGGATCGCTGTTGACGCGTCGTTATTGATGAAATGGCATCAGAACCGGGTGTTACTTTTTGGCCCGGGATGAGTCTGGCGGAAACCCGTTTACTGGCCAGGTGGTGCCCGGCGTGGAGGCGACGTGAATCTGGTCTGCTGCTTTCGTGCGGAACGTGGGAAGACACACCTCGATGCCTCAACTCGGCGTGTTTTACGCGGTGTTGTGAAAGGGAGCCTTCCAAGCGGACAACCCGCGAGGAACTGAGTACCGATGCGAGGTGTGTTGGCGGACCGGTTCGTAGTAGCGGTGAACCTCCTGCTGGGCGCGGTGGGAGCGGAGCGAAGGGGCCGGATTGTCCGTGGTTCGTTTGTTCGGTCAACCAGGAGTTCCCTGGGAGGAGCTGCGTGGGCGAGCTGAAGTCACAGATCAAGTCGTTCGAGATATCAAAGACGGAGGTCTGGGAGGCGTACCTGAAGGTCAAGGCCAATCAGGGTGCTCCGGGGGTGGATGGCTGCACGATCGAGGAGTTCGAGAAAGATCTGAAGGGCAACCTCTATAGGATCTGGAATCGGATGTCTTCGGGAAGCTACTTTCCTCCTCCGGTGAAAGGCGTGGAAATCCCGAAGTCGCACGGCGACGGGGTTCGTTTGCTAGGTGTGCCCACGGTTGCGGACAGAATCGCCCAGACGGTGGTGGCCGCTCATCTGGAGAAGCGGGTGGAGCCGGTGTTCCACCCGGACTCCTACGGCTACCGGCCGGGCAGGTCGGCTCTGAACGCGGTTGAGGCATGCCGGAGGCGGTGCTGGAAGAAGAAGTGGGCCGTCGATCTCGATGTCTCCAAATTCTTCGACAGCGTCCGCTGGGACCTCGTCATCAAGGCGGTGGAAACCCACACCGATGCCGCGTGGGTCGTGTTGTATGTGAAGCGGTGGCTTGCCGCTCCACTGCAACTTCCCGACGGCACCTTGCGGCAGAGGGATCGCGGGACCCCACAGGGATCTGCGGTTTCTCCCGTGCTGGCAAACCTGTTTCTGCACTATGCGTTCGATCTGTGGCTCTCCCGGAAATTCCCGGACGTTCAGTTCGAACGCTATGCGGATGACGCAGTCGTGCACTGCGACTCCGAACGCCGGGCCCGTGCGGTCCTGAAGGCGATCGGGGACAGGATGGAAGAGGTCGGCCTGCAACTGCACCCGGCCAAGACCCGGATCGTGTACTGCGGAAGAGACGGGCGCCACGACGGGGTCGCGGCAACTTCGTTCACCTTTCTCGGTTTCACGTTCCAGCGTCGTCCAGCGCGAGGCCGGAATGGAAAGATCTTCACTTCATTCCTTCCGGCGCCCAGCAAGGAAGCCCTCAAGAAGATGAGCATGGAGGTCCGCTCCTGGCGGCTCCACATGCACATCGGCTACACCCTTGGCGAGTTCGCGCGATGGCTCAACCCCATCATCCGCGGCTGGATGCAGTACTACGGTGCGTTCTATCGCACCGAGTTGTATCCCCTCCTCAAGCGCATCAACTACTACCTGATGCGCTGGGTCCGCAAGAAATACCGGCGGCTGAGGACCTTCAAGAATTTCCTTCGGCGATGGAAGCAGGTCACCACCGCGTACCCGCTCTTCTTCGCCCACTGGAAATGGGTCCACTCGATCTGGTGATCAGGACAATAGGAGCCCGGTGACGGGAGACTGTCACGCCGGGATCTGTGGGAGCCCGGGGGTGAAATTCCCCCGGGCCACCCGACCGACGGCCTTCTTCGTGAAGGAGAGCGACCGGTGACCGCGTTGTACCGGTTGATCCACGCGGAGAAGGCGAACTATCCGGTCATGCTGCTGTGCCGGGTGCTGCACGTGACCCGCTCCTCCTACTACGCCTGGCGCGAGGGCGAGGCCGCCCGCCAGGCCCGCCAGGCGGCCGACGACGCGCTCGCGCACGAGATCACCGTGCTGCACATCGCCTCCCGCAAGACCTACGGCGTCCCGCGGATCCACGCCGAACTACGACGTCTGGGGCACCGGGTGAACCGCAAGCGCATCGCCCGCGTCATGCGCGAGCGCGATATCCGCGGCGTCACCCGCCGCAAGCACCGCTCGCTGACCCGGCCGGACGCGAAGGCGAAGCCGGCCCCGGACCTGATCGGCCGCGACTTCCACGCCGAGCACCCCGGCACCAAGCTGGTCGGCGACATCACCTACCTCCCGACGGCCGAGGGCTGGCTCTACCTCGCCTGCTGGCTGGACCTGGCCACCCGCGAGGTCGTCGGCTACGCGATGGCCGACCACCACCGCGCCGAGCTCGTCGTGGACGCCCTCGACATGGCCCACGGCCGAGGCGGTCTGGAGCCCGGATGCGTGGTCCACAGTGATCGCGGAAGCGAGTACACCTCGGCTCAATTCCGCGATCGAATACGGGAGTTGGGGCTAAGGCAGAGCTGTGGACGCACCGGCTCGTGTTTCGACAACGCCGCAGCGGAGAGTTTCTGGGCCCTGCTCAAGGAAGAGATCGGAACCCGGACCTGGCCCGACCGGGCTATCGCCCGCGCGGAGGTCTTCACCTTCATCGAGACCTTCTACAACCGCCGCCGCCTGCGCAAGCACAAGATCTTCGGCTACCTCACACCGGCCGAGACCAGGCAGCGGCATCAGCACGCCCTCGCGGCATAACGAACGAGTGTCCGAGATCACGGGGAAACTTCATTCTCGATCGCCTGCTGCGGTCGAAGGGATAGAGCGGCTGGCGAATTGCGTGAGGCGGGGCTGTCGTTCAAGCAGTCCCGCCTCGCCCATTTTTGGGCTGCTAGTCGTCTCCTCCCAGCGACGGGTCAGGGCCGAACGCTGTGACAATCATGCGGGCGGGCCCACCGGGTGGACTGGTCAGAGTGCCGCTCACACGGACGGGGATTCCGGCATCGTGACAGTGCACGGCTGTGTGGTACTCCCTGTCGGGGAGGTCCATCCAAACCGTGCGGCTGCGGCGCTGAATGAGTGTTTGTACCCCGACGCGACCGGTGTCGTCATCAGGTTGGCGACTGAGGTCTGTGACCACGCCGTAGATCAGGTGCTCCCGTGTGTAGATCTTCGTTTTGAGCTGTTCGGACACCAGGTCGACGATCTCGATCGCCTCGCGGTTGAACTCAACATGCCCTGGTGTGCCTGGTGGTGGCGCAGCGACGCGAGACCAGTTGAAGGCGACGTCGAGCGCGCTGACGGACTCTGTATTTACGACTTTGGCGAGAGCCTGGCACAGCTCGTAGGAGACCCCCTCGCCGATGGAATCGTTGATCTCACTTGGAGTTGGCTCGTGGCCGGCGCCTGCCATGTCCTCCAATACGCCTAGTGCGCGAGACATCGTGGCGGTCACCCGGCGGTCGAAGAGAGTCTCCTCGACCTGGACGTCGATGTGATCCTGATGCGGCGAGTAGACGTCCTCGGGGGAGCGCGCCTGGCTGATGATGGGAACGATGTAAGAGCCGCGACGAGTCTGGCCTAGGCGAACCTCTCGTGCCTGATCACGCGCCCGAGTCGGGAAGTTCCGGAAGTGCCCTTGGCGCCGGATGGTCGCCGCAGCAGAGGCCACGCGGAGGCGCTTGGCGGAGACGAAGAGCTCGTAGCCGGACTCAAGCGGGATCGATCCGTCGCTCAGCGATGGGTGGGAGGCGCGGAGGTCAGTGACGTCGTTGTAGACCGTGGCGATGGCGTCGTGGACTGTCTGAACGTTTTCGAACTCGACCCTTGCCAGGTCCTGGATGAGGATTCGCGCCCTCTTAGCAAAGTCTGGTGCTCCGGGCTTCATTGGAACCAGGACGACTTCGTCCGCCGGCCCGGGAAGCCGCCACAGCTCGGCTACGTCGCTGCCCGATACAGGGGCCCATCCGGTGACCTTGAGGTAGCTGCGAATCTCTTCGGGGCCGAAGTCAGGGGTGATGTCCGCCATGTCAGCTCAACCCCAGACCAGTGCTGTTGGTCATGCGACGCGCAGCCTCGAACATGGTCCCCATAGCCTTCACGGTGAGCTCCTGGTGCTCCGGAAGGTGGATCGCAGTAGTTGAGCCACCAGGGGCGTGTCCCATCCCGTAGAGGGAGGACCAGTAGCCGTGGCAGGCAAGGACTATCGAATCCTGCTGGTGGATGACCCAGCGGCCGATGTCGGGGGGAACTATGAGCAGCGCGAGGTGACCAGGTGCTGAACGCTCAGGGTCACGCAACTTGTCGTAGGTCTCGACGTCCAGGTCGAAGCTGTAGCCGCTCCTGATAGTGCGTGGGTTCTGTGTGCACTTGAGCTGGATATCGACCATGAGGCCACGCGAGCGGAGTGTGACGTCGACCCCGTCCTTGTCCACGTTCCAGTCGGAGACCGTGTACCCGCCTTGCGTTGCTAAGGCATGTACGTAAGCGCGACTGACTTGCTCCTTCTGCCAGCTCGTTGCCTCAGCAGCCATACCCACCCCCGGTTGCGTGATCGCGAGGATAAGTGGGATCTGCAGGTGAGGGAATACCGCGTCCACGACCCAACTGCGGGCGTTCTTGTTGAGGGCACGCTGGGTACCGATTGGCGAACGCACAGGTTCGGCAGCGGGACGGCTGCTGGGCGCTGGCTGCGAGCTGCAGGACCGTCTGGGAGACCCGACCAAGATCTTCTCCCAGATTTCTCCCAAACGATCTCCGGGAACGAGTCAGGGGCCTGATCCACTAAGTGGATCAGGCCCCTGACCTGGTACTTCACTGTCGGGGTGGCGGGATTTGAACCCACGACCTCTTCGTCCCGAACGAAGCGCGCTGCCAAGCTGCGCTACACCCCGATGTCACTCGCTCTCGCGGCGACGTCGTTTACTTTAGCCCACCGGCGCCCGGAGACGAAATCCGGTTTTTCGGCGTCCTCACCAGGGCCGGAGCATGAGCCGGCCTGGTGAGGGCCGGGGGATCCGGTGGTGGGTCAGTCGCGGGGGGTCAGGGTCAGCAGGGTTGCCTCCGGGGGGCAGGCGAAGCGGACCGGGGTGTAGCGGTTGGTGCCGCAGCCTGCGGAGACGTGGAGGTAGGAGACGAGGCCGTCGGCCTCGTGGGTGGACAGGCCCCTCGCGCGGTCGGTGTCGATGTCGCAGTTGGTGACCAGAGCGCCGTAGAAGGGGATGCGCAGCTGGCCGCCGTGGGTGTGGCCCGCCAGGATCAGGGGGTAGCCCTCGGTGGTGAAGGCGTCCAGGGAGCGCAGGTAGGGGGCGTGGACGACGGCGATGGAGAAGTCGGCGTCCTGGTCCGGGCCGCCGGCGACCATCTCGTAGCGGTCGCGCTTGATGTGGGGGTCGTCCAGGCCGGTGAAGGCGAGCTCCGGGCCGCCGTCGAGCTTGAGGTGGCCGCGCGCGTTGTTGAGGCCGACCCAGCCGGCGGCGTCGAAGGCGTCCTGGATGTCCTCCCAGGGGTTGTGCACGACGCCGACCGCCGGGGCGTTGCCGTTGAGGCCGTGCCGGCCCTGGGTCTTCTCGATCAGGTAGCGGGCCGGGTTGCGCAGCTTCGGACCGTAGTAGTCGTTCGAGCCGAAGACGTAGACGCCGGGGAACTCCATCAGCGGCCCGAGGGCGTCGAGGACCTCGGGCACGCCCTTCGGGTCCGACAGGTTGTCGCCGGTGTTGACGACGAAGTCGGGGCGCAGGCCCGCCAGGGACTGCAGCCAGGCGCGCTTCTTGCGCTGCCCGCACACCATGTGGATGTCGGAGACCTGCAGTACGCGCAGGGGGCGCATCCCTCTCGGCAGGACGGGTACGGTCACCCGCCGGAGCCGGAACGAGCGGGCTTCGAACCCGGCTGCGTAGGCGATGCCGACTGCTCCGACTGCCGTGATACCGGCACTGATTTTGAGGGGGAGGCCGTAGCGTGCGCGCATGCGCCCATCGTCGCAGACGGGCCGGAATCCTCGTACGGCCCGTCCTCGCTCGATGCGCGCCCGAGTGGCAGCAGGAGCAGCAGGAGGAGCGCTATCCACACATACGCGTTGCCGCCCAGGAAGCCGGGCGCGCCGCCGTCGTTCCAGCGCCACAGCCAGACCATGCTGCTGCACAGGATGGCGTAGCTCGCCAGGGCCCAGGTCAGGAGCCGCCTGCGCCTGTGGTCGCCGGGGGCAGCGCGCAGTCCGCTGTCGGCGAGGACGGCGAGGGCCGGGATCAGCCAGACCAGGTGGTGCACCCAGGTGACGGGGCTCACCAGGCAGGCGGCGGCGCCGGTCAGGGCGAAGCCGGCGAGTTCGTTCCCGGCGGCGACGGCCTGTCGCGCCCGCCGGGCCCACAGCCACATCAGGAGCAGTACGCCGATGGCCCAGACCGCGCGGCTGGGCTCGGCGACGGGTTCGGTGAGCCGGGCCAGCATGCCCTGCCAGGACTGGTTGGAGATGTAGGCGAGTGAGCCGACGCGGTCGGTGTTCCACATCGCGTCGGTCCAGTACGTGCGCGACGCGGTCGGGGCCGCCCACGCGGCGAGCAGGGTGGCGCCGCTCGCGACCGCGGTCGCGACCCCCGCGGCGCGCCAGCGCCGGGTGACCAGCAGATAGCAGATGAAGATCGCCGGAGTGAGCTTGATCGCGGCGGCGAGACCGATGCCGAGGCCGGCCAGCCGGCCGAGGGCGGGAAAGCGCTCACGTCCGGCCGTCAGCAGCCAGCAGTCGGCGAGGACCAGCGCCAGCAGGAGCAGATTGACCTGGCCGAAGCTGACGGTGTCGCGGACCGGCTCCAGCAGGGCGAGCATGCAGGCCGCCACGGCGTACGCGAACCATCTGTGCCGGCTTTCGCGGCGGATGGTCGCGTCGAGACAGACGTAGAGGATGACGGCGGCGGCCGCCACGTTCATCAGCTGGCTTATCGCCAGGGCGCTGTGCCAGCCCACCAGGGTCATCGGCAGCATGCACAGCGCCGCGAACGGCGGGTAGGTGAAGCCGTAGTGGGTGCCGGGCTTGAGGTAGTCGTAGATCGGGCGGCCGTCGATCCAGTGGTCGACCGCTCCGTAGTAGACATGGAGATCGAACCAGTTCCGGTGGAACGGCACGGTCGTCAGGAAGAAGACGACCACCGCCGACATCGCGAGCGCGACGATGACCCGCCCGCGCGTGGTCGACGGGATCCTCATGCTGTGCTCCCCAGCGGGCGCGTGTCCCGTGGGTCCCGTCTGGCCCCTGTCGAGCTGTCCCCCGTCGAGCTGTCGCGCGGCGGACGAGGAGCCTTGTCCGCCGCCCGAGACGCCCGAACTGTCAGCTTGTATGCGCACCACAGCGCCACTACCCCCAGTGTGCTTCCGCCAACTGCGATCAACAGCTGATTATCGTCGGGCGCGAACCCGCTCGGCATCACCGCCAGAGCCAGAGCTCCGCTCAGTACCGCCGAGGCCCGTCTCAGACGCACCGAGCCGCTGGGTGCCGCTGCGGCGATCAGGAACAGACCCCACAAGACGTACCACGGACGGATCGCCGGACCCAGTATGGCGACGGCGGCCAGGCTGAGCCCGAGCGCGTACACCGGTCGGCGCAGATGGTGGCGCTTCCAGAACGCGAGGACGGCGAGCGCGGTGGCCGCGAGTCCGAGCAAGTGCCAGGCCGGTACCGCGAATTCGTCGAGCCCGCTGCCCAGGCCCCGCAGCACGGCGCCGGTCATCCGGCCGAGCGACGAGGTCAGCGACCAGTTCCGCGGTGACACGGGCGTGTCGAGGGCGGCGATCCAGCCGTAGCCGGTGCCTGCCAGGGCGGTCGCCGCGGCGGTGGTGGCGGCGGCCGTACCGAGGGTGGCGAGGGCGGCCCGCAGCCGGGGGAACCCGCCGTCCAGCCGCCGGGCCCAGAGCAGCGCCACGGCGAGGAGGCCCAGTGCGGCCGGCGCCTTCACCAGCGCGGCAAGGGTGACGAGTACGGCGCCGAGGACCGGCCACCTCCCGAGGGCCGCGACCAGACCCGCGCCGAGCAGGCCCAGCATGACCGCGTCGTTGTGCGCGCCGCCCACCAGGTGCAGCAGCACGAGCGGGTTGACCGCGCCGAGCCAGAGCGCGGTACGCGGGTCGGCGCCGCAGTGCCGGGCGAGCACCGGCAGGCACAGCACCATCAGTGCCACACCGAGGAGGGCGACCGCCCGCATGGCGAGGATTCCGGCGGACAGCTCGCTACGGGCGAACTCGGCTATCGCGGCGGCGCAACCGAGGAAGACCGGACCGTACGGCGTCGGCGTGTGCTGCCAGATCGGTGCGACCTCGGCGGTCAGCGGGCCGCCGAGCCGGGACGGGCCGTGCGTGTACACGTCGATCTGGGCCTCGACCATCGCTCCCTGCGCGAGGTAGCTGTACACGTCCCGGCTGAACAACGGCGGCGTTATGAGCAGCGGTGCCGCCCACAGCGCGAGCGTGAGCAGCAGGGTGCGAGGGGACGGTGCTTCGGGCCCGCGTATCGTCCGGCCGAGCAGCGCCCACGCGGCGATCAGCAGGACCAGCCCGAAGTAGACGGCGGCCAGGCCGATCGCGGCCGCCCCCGACTGCGGCGCCAGCGCCTCCCGTACGGGTACGGCCCCGACGGCGACACCGCCCGCCGCGAGCGCCGCCGAGCCGGTCAGCCCGAGCAACTGGCAGCGGCGCGTGTTGACGGGGACGCGGATGACCGGCATGCGGGCAGGCTGTCAACGACCGGTGGCCAGAAACCGACACCAGCACCACTCGGGAACGGCCACGACGTGTCCGGCGCCTTACGAGGGGAGGGCGGGGCAGGTGGGGCGGGGGCAGGAGAGGCCGGGGAAATGCACGGGCGGATCCGGCCGTACGCCTGCGACAATCGACGCATGACCACGCTCAAGTCCAAGCTGCAGGAAGACCTCACCGAGGCGATCAGGGCGCGCGACGAGCTGCGCTCCTCGACGCTCCGGCTGACCCTCTCCGCGATCACCAAGGAGGAGGTCGCGGGCAAGGAGGCGCGTGAGCTCTCCGACGACGAGGTCCAGAAGGTGATCGCCAAGGAGGCGAAGAAGCGCCGTGAGGCGGCCGAGGCGTTCGCCCAGGGCGGTCGCGCCGAGCAGGCGGACCGGGAGAAGGCGGAGGGCGAGCTGCTCGACGCCTACCTGCCGAAGCAGCTGACGGACGACGAGCTCAACGGCATCGTGGCCCAGGCCGTCGAGGAGGCGAAGGCCACCGGCGCCGAGGGCCCCCGGGCGATGGGCGCGGTCATGAAGATCGTGAACCCGAAGGTGGCGGGCCGGGCCGAGGGCGGCCGAGTCGCCGCGGCGGTCAAGAAGCTCCTGGCCGGCTGACGCCGCAGCCGCAGCCGCAGCCGCAGCCGTCGCACGAGCGCGACCGCCGCTCGTTCGACCGCGACAGTCGGACGGCGACAGTCGCTCGCTCGACGCCATCAGTCGCTCGCACCACCGAGTCAGTCGCTCGCGCGCTCGGTGTGACGACACCACGAAGGGTCCTGGTGCCTACCGCACCAGGACCCTTCGTCATGCTTTGCCCGCGGGCGCTCGGCGCACAGGCGCTCAGCCCGCGGCCGCTGCTCCCGCGGCCGCCGCGTCCGTGATCGCTCCTTCCGCGATCACCACGCCTGCGGTCACCGCAGCCGCAAGCGCCCCGCCCGCAAGCGCTCCGCCCGCGTCACCCGCGCCCGCCGTTCCCATTGCCGCCGTCCTGGCCGCGGGTGGCGTTGCCGCCGATCAGTTCCGGGGGGAGGGAGATGCCGGGCCACGGCTCGGTGCCGCCGGGCCTGCCGGGCTTGTTGTCGTTGCCACGGCCGTCGTCCGGGCGGTCCTCGTCCTCGCCCTCGTCCTTTTCCTTCGACGTCTCGGGGATGTGGACGCCGTTGAAGTCCGGGGCCTCCTCGCCCTCCAGCGCTCCCGCCATCGCGTCCTTCCAGATCGGACCGGGAACCTGGCCACCGAAGACCTTGTCGTGGTACCGCCCGCCGATGGTGATGTTCACCATCTTCACCTTCTGGCTGGCGCTGCCGACCCAGACGGCGCCGGACATGTTCGGGGTGTAGCCGACGAACCAGGCGTTGCGCCGCTCGTCCGTCGTACCCGTCTTGCCCGCGTTGTCACGGTCGGTCAGACCGGCCTCCTGGCCCGTACCGGAGTCGACCACGCCGCGCAGCAGCGTGTTGATGGTGTCCGCGGTCCGCTCGGACATCACCTTGCCGCACTCGGACTGCGGCACCTTCAGGCTCTCGCCGCCGGCCGTCTTGATGGACTCGATCGCGGTCGGAGTGCAGTGCGTGCCGCGGTTCGCGAACGTCGCGTACGCGTTGGCCATCGTCAGCGGCGCGATACCCGTCGAACCGAGGGTCAGCGGCGAAGGCGACACCGGCAGCTTCTCCCCGTTGCCCTGCACCACGCCCAGACGGTCGGTCATCTCCACGACCGGGCAGAGACCGATGTCTCCTATCATCTGGACGAAGTAGGTGTTGACGGACATCTCCATCGCCTCTCGGAGGGCGTAGGGTCCGACTTCCTTCTCGTTCTCGTTCTCGAGGGTGAAGCCCTGGTTCCGCCACGGCTTGTCGCCGCACGTCGGGATCGAGTCCGGGTACGGCATCTTGTACGGCGCCGGGTACATCTGCGTCGGCGGCCTGCCCTGCTCCAGCGCGGCCGCGGCCACGAACGGCTTGAAGGTCGAGCCGACCGGGAAGCCGTAGTTCGAGCCGCCCATCTTCGCGTTGACCGAGTAGTTGATCTGCGTCTCGTTCTCGCCGAAGCCGTACGGCTTGGACTGGCCCATCGCGAGGACCTTGCCGGTGCCGGGCTCGACCATCGTGATGGCGGCGGCGACCTTGTCGTCCTGGTTGACGTGGTCCTTCAGGGAGTCCTGTGCCGACCGCTGCGCCTGCGGGTTCAGGGTCGTGCGGATCGTCAGACCGCCCTGGTTCCAGATCTTCGCCCGCTCCTCCCTGGTCTTGCCGAAGACCGGGTCGGAGAGGAAGACCTCACGGACGTAGTCGCAGAAGAAGCCCGCGCCGTTGACGGCCGTGATGCAGCCGTTCTGCGGCTTGCTGACCTTCAGCTTGATCGGGATTTCCTTGGCCTCGTCCGCCTCGGCCTGGGAGACGTCACCGATGTCGGCCATCCGCTGCAGCACGGTGTTGCGCCGCTTGATGGCCTCCTCCCCGTCGTTGACGGGGTCGTAGCGGCTCGGCGACTGGACGATGCCGGCCAGCAGGGCCGCCTCCTCCAGCTTCAGGTTCTTCGCCGACTTGGAGAAGTAGCGCTTGGACGCCGCCTCGATGCCGTAGGCCTGCTGGCCGAAGAAGGTGATGTTGAGGTAGTTCTCGAGGATCTTCTTCTTCCCCAGCTCCTCCTCGACCTGGATCGCGTACTTGAGCTCGCGGACCTTGCGGCCGAGGGTCTGCTGGGTGGCCTGGGCGACCTTGTCCGGGTCGTCACCGGCCTCCTCGACGAAGACGTTCTTGACGTACTGCTGGGTGAGGGTCGACGCGCCCTGGGCGACGCCGCCCTCCTGCGCGTTGCGGTTCACCGCGCGCAGCACACCCTTGAGGTCGATCGCCCCGTGCTCGTAGAAGCGCGCGTCCTCGATCGCGACGATCGCCTTCTGCATGTACGGCGAGACGTCCTTGAGGGCGACGACCGTACGGTCACGGGAGTAGACCGTGGCGATCTGTCCGCCCGTGGAGTCCAGGATCGTGGTGCGCTGGCTCAGCGGCGGAGTCTTGAGATTGGCGGGGATCTCGTCGAACCCCTCGACCGTGCCCTTGGCCGCAAGTCCCAGCGCGCCGGCGGCGGGCAGGGCGATGCCCGCCAGCACCGCTCCGGCGAGCACACTGACACCGAGGAACTTGGCGGCCTGCTGGGTCCCGGTCAGACCACCGCCCGAGCGCTTCTTCGACATAGGGGGCAGCCTAATCCGTAGCCGGCGACGTTCAGCCGGAGCGGGGCTCCTCAGGGCGTTCGAGTACCAGACCGTGACATCCGAGCCCCGTGCCGTCATCTGAGCCCCGTGCCGACCGCCGAGCCCCGGCCGGACCGCACCGGCGTGACGACGTGAGGTGTCGACGTTCTCATTCGCCGGACACGCGTATATGCCTTGGCCTAAGCTGCTCCCAACTGTCACAGCAGTGCGGTTGCGTACCAACACCCCACAACATCTCCGGGACATCCCGAGGCGACGTCCTCTCCCGTTGCCCGAACCCAACTGCTTGGGAATGCCGGATTTGTCACGTATGCCCTCAGCTCACTCCTCCGGGTGATCTGCCGCTTACGCATAGTCCGTTCGGGCCATTCAAGATTGGGCCCGAAGGGGGTGTTGCGCTGTGCCCACCTTCCGTAACGTCCTCAACTGGCAGCGGTGAATATGCCGCTGCCGCCGTGGGGGAGCCTCGATTCGGGAGAGGACGGCGCCGGCATGGGCTGGGTAACCGACTGGAGTGCGCAGGCAGCCTGCCGCACTACCGATCCGGATGAACTGTTCGTACAAGGAGCGGCGCAGAACAGGGCCAAGGCGGTGTGCACCGGATGCCCGGTGCGGACCGAGTGCCTGGCCGACGCGCTCGACAACCGTGTCGAGTTCGGCGTGTGGGGTGGCATGACCGAACGGGAGCGGCGCGCATTGCTGCGCAGGCGTCCCACCGTCACCTCCTGGCGCCGACTGCTCGAAACCGCGCGTACCGAGTACGAGCGGAGCGCGGGCATCCTGCCCGTGGGCCTCGAGGACGACGAGACGTACGAGACGTACGCGGCCGTGGGGTAGCTCCCGCGGTACGTCCCTCCTCGTCTCGTCACGTCAGGTATCACGTTCCGTCGCGCGGCTGGGGTCTGCTCACCAGTGGCTCCGGCCGCTCTGTGACCGCGGGCTCCGCGTCCGCGACGCGTGCCGTGCCATGCGCCGAGGCGTCCGCGACGCATGCAGAGACGTGCGCGGTGACGTGCCCGGTGACACACGGGGACGAATGCGGGTCGGGTCAGGCCGGGTCAGCTACGCGGAGGCGTGGGTGTAGGCGCCTGCCGTCGCGACTCGTTACGCAGCTCCGGCCGAACCGCCACCGGTCGCGAGCCGGTCGCCGATGGTCCGAAGACCCACCAGATCGTGCACATCGCCCGGCAGGGCGGCCACTTCGGCCACCGCCACCTCCGGGTGAAGCGCGGTGAATCGGTCGCGCGTGCGCTGCTCTCGAGCGAGGACCTGCATCCGTTCGGCATGCAGACGCAGCAGACCCGCGGTCAGTTGTGAGGTAGGGGGAGCCGAGGGTTGCCCGGGGGCCGACTCCACGGCGGGAGAGGTGGAAGAGGAGCCCGTGGAGTCACGAACAGCAGCCTTCCCGGCCTCCTGATCCACAATGCCGCTCTCGTCAAGATTTTCCGCGGCCGCGAGCGCCCGCTCGGCCGACAGCCGGGCGGCGCCACTGCCATGGACCCGGTTGAGCACCAGCCCGGCCAGCGGCATCTCCTCCGCCGCAAGCCGCTCCACGAAGTACGCCGCCTCGCGCAGCGCGTCCCGCTCGGGGGCGGCGACCACGAGAAAGGCCGTGCCGGGTGCCTGAAGCAGCCGGTACGTGGCATCCGCGCGGGTGCGGAACCCGCCGAACATCGTGTCCATCGCCGCCACGAAGGTCTGGACGTCACGCAGCAACTGACCGCCCAGCAGCTTCCCGAGCGTGCCGGTCATCATCGACATACCGACATTCAGGAACTTCATCCCGGCCCGGCCGCCCATCTTCGCCGGGGCCATCAGCAGCCGGATGAACTTGCCGTCGAGGAACGACCCGAGCCGCTTCGGAGCGTCCAGGAAGTCCAGCGCCGACCGCGACGGGGGAGTGTCGACCACGATCAGGTCCCACTCGTCACGCGCCCGGAGCTGGCCCAGCTTCTCCATCGCCATGTACTCCTGCGTGCCCGCGAAACCGGCCGACAGGGACTGGTAGAAGGGGTTCTCCAGGATCGCGCGGGCCCGTGAGGGGTCCGCGTGCGCCTCGACGATCTCGTCGAAGGTGCGCTTCATGTCGAGCATCATGGCGTGCAGTTCCCCGTCGCCCTCGATGCCGGGCACCCGGCGCGGGGTGTTGTCGAGCAGGTCGATCCCCATCGACTGGGCCAGTCTGCGCGCCGGGTCGATGGTGAGGACGACCGCCTTGCGGCCGCGCTCGGCCGCCCGTACGCCCAGGGCCGCCGCCGTCGTCGTCTTGCCGACGCCGCCGGATCCGCAGCACACGACGATGCGGATGCCCGGGTCGTCGAGCAGCGGATCGATCTCCAGCAGCGGCGTGTCCTGCAGTGCGATGCCGTGCGTCATGGTCGACGTCATCCGTTCACCCCGAGCTTTCGCAGTTCGGTCGCCAGCTGGTACAGCCCGGCCAGATCGATCCCCTCGCTCAGCAGGGGGAGTTCGTACGTCGGCAACCGCAGCTCCTCCAGCGCGGCGCGCTGTTCGCGCTCCAGCTCGACCCGCTGCGCATGCTCGGCGGCCTGCTCCAGCAGGGGCCCGACCAGCTTGGCCGAGCCGCTGACGCCCGCCGCGGTCAGCGACTTGGCGATGTCCCGGCGGCGGCTCGTGGTCGCCGCGGTCCGTACCGCCTCCTCGTCGAGGATGTGCGGCCGCACCATGTTGACGATCACCTGGCCGGTCGGGAGGTCCGCGGCGCGGAGCTCGGCGACGCCGTCCGCGGTCTCCTGGACCGGCATCTCCTCCAGCAGCGTCACCAGGTGCACCGCGGTCTCGGCGGATTTGAGCACGCGCATCACGGCCTGGGCCTGATTGTGTATCGGGCCGATCTTGGCCAGACCCGCCACCTCGTCGTTCACGTTCAGGAAGCGGGTGATGCGGCCGGTCGGCGGGGCGTCCATGACGACGTAGTCGTAGGCGTACTGCCCGCTCTTGTCCCGACGGCGCACGGCCTCACAGGCCTTGCCGGTCAACAGGACGTCCCGGACGCCCGGGGCGATGGTCGTCGCGAAGTCGATCGCGCCGAGCTTCTTGAGCGCCCGGCCCGCCGAGCCCAGCTTGTAGAACATCTGGAGGTAGTCGAGGAGGGCCCGCTCGGCGTCGATGGCCAGCGCGAAGACCTCGCCGCCGCCCGGAGCGACGGCGATCTTGCGTTCCTCGTAGGGCAGCGCCTCCGTCTCGAAGAGCTGCGCGATGCCCTGCCTGCCCTCGACCTCGACGAGAAGAGTGCGCTTTCCCTCGGTCGCGAGGGCGAGCGCGAGGGCCGCGGCGACCGTCGTCTTACCGGTACCGCCCTTGCCGCTGACGACCTGAAGCCTGCTCACGTCTTCGAGCCTAACCAGTCGGCCCGTGGGCTAAGCGACCCCGGGTCGGCTTGGGCGGGTCCGTGCGTCCCGCGGGTGTTCCGGGTGAGCACGTCCCATGGCGTCCGTTGGCCTCCGTGGGCGCCTCGCGGGCTTGGCACGGTCGGTCGCACGGGCCCTGCCACGGGCAGTGGCACGAGCTGTGTCACGGGGCTGTCCGCCGGTGCGGCTACAGTCGGCTCCATGACCAAGTGGGAATACGCGACCGTGCCCCTTCTCGTGCACGCGACCAAGCAGATCCTGGACACCTGGGGCGAGGACGGCTGGGAGCTCGTCCAGGTCGTCCCCGGGCCGAACAACCCCGAGCAGCTCGTGGCCTACCTGAAGCGGGAGAAGTCATGAGCGGTGTCGTGGAGGCCAAGCTCGCGGAGCTCGGGCTGACGCTCCCCGGCGTCGTACCGCCGCTGGCGGCCTATCAGCCGGCCGTGCAGTCCGGCCCGTACGTCTACACCTCGGGCCAGCTCCCGATGGTCGAGGGCAAGCTTCCGGTGACCGGCAAGGTGGGCGCCGAGGTCACCCCGGAGGAGGCCAAGGAACTGGCCGCCACCTGTGCGCTGAACGCGCTGGCCGCCGTGAAGTCGGTCGCCGGTGACCTGGACCGTGTCGCCCGCGTCGTGAAGGTGGTCGGCTTCGTCGCCTCCGCCGCCGACTTCACCGGACAGCCGGGCGTCGTCAACGGCGCGAGCGAGCTGCTCGGCGCGGCGCTCGGCGACAAGGGTGTGCACGCGCGCAGCGCGGTGGGTGTCGCGGTGCTGCCGCTGGACGCCCCCGTCGAGGTCGAGATCCAGGTGGAGCTCGTCCAGGGCTGAGTCGCCGAGCCGTCCGGTCTGCAGTCCAATCCAGCCGTCCGGTCCTGCCGACCGGTTCGCGTCCAGGACCGCGTCGTCCTGTCGGGCTGCGAGCGCTGCCACGGCCCCGTCCTTGCCGGAATCCCGGCGGGGCGGGGCCGTTGCCGTGCACTGGGGGAAGGCCGCCGGGACGCTGCTGCGGGAGCCGGGTGAGGCGATCGAGGGGAAACGGGCGGTGGCGGCCGCCTCTCGAACATCCTCGCGTGAACGCATAGCATCCGCCCATGTCCAATGGTCAGTGGTACCCACCGGAATGGCCCGACCGGATCCGGGCGCTCGCCGAGGGCGAGATCACCGCCGTCACCCCCCGGCGGGCGGCGACCGTGATGCTGCTCAAGGACACTTCCGAGGGCGTACACGTCCATATGCTGCGCCGCCGCGCCTCCATGGCCTTTGCCGGAGGCGCGTACGTCTATCCCGGCGGTGGAGTGGACGAGCGGGACTCGAGGCCGATCCGGTGGGCCGGCCCTCCCCTCGCGGAGTGGGCGGAGCGGCTCGGGGTGGCGGACGAGCCGTCCGCGCAGGCCATCGTGTGCGCGGCCGTCCGCGAGACGTACGAGGAGGCGGGCGTCCTGCTCGCCGGCGAGACCGCGGACTCGGTCGTCGACGACACCACGGGCGACGACTGGGAGGCGGACCGGGCGGCGCTCGTCGACCGGAAGCTGTCGTTCGCCGAGTTCCTGGACCGCAGAGGGCTGGTGTTGCGTTCGGACCTGCTGGGCGCGTGGGCCCGCTGGATCACTCCGGAGTTCGAACCCCGCCGCTTCGACACCTGGTTCTTCGTCGCCGCGCTGCCCCAGGGCCAGCGGACGAGGAACGCCTCCACCGAAGCCGACCGTACGGTGTGGATCAGGCCCGCGGACGCCGCCGCCGGGTACGACAAGGGTGAGCTGCTGATGATGCCGCCGACCATCGCCACGCTGCGGGTGCTGGGGCGGTACGCGGCCGCCACGGACGCCCTCGCGGCGGCCGCCGGCCAGGACCTGGCACCGATCCTGGCTCAGGCACGCTTGGAGGAAGGGGAACTCGTCCTCAGCTGGCCGGGCCACGACGAGTTCACCAAGCACATCCCGACGGGACCGGCAGGACCGACCGGACCGACGGGATCGACCGGCTCGACGGGAGGCACGCGATGACGAACGCAT
Organism: Streptomyces sp. NBC_00259; assembly: GCF_036181745.1. Classification (NCBI taxonomy): domain Bacteria; kingdom Bacillati; phylum Actinomycetota; class Actinomycetes; order Kitasatosporales; family Streptomycetaceae; genus Streptomyces; species Streptomyces sp. NBC_00259. Next base: position 4,322,393 of record NZ_CP108080.1, read on the forward strand.
CGGTGCTCCCGGGCCAGCCGCGCGACGCGGTGGTGTCCGGGCCCGCGACCGCGCGCGCGATCAACGTCCTCGCGCCCAATCCGTCCGCGATGACCCTGGACGGCACCAACACCTGGATCGTCTCCGAGCCGGACTCCGATCTCGCCGTCGTCATCGATCCGGGCCCGCTCGACGACATACACCTCCAGAACGTCGTCGCGACCGCCGAGAAGGCAGGGAAGCGGATCGCCCTGACCCTGCTCACCCATGGGCACCCGGACCACGCCGAGGGGGCGGGCCGCTTCGCCGAGCTGACCGGCACGAAGGTGCGCGCCCTCGACCCGGCCCTGCGTCTCGGCGACGAGGGGCTCGCGGCGGGCCAGGTGATCCGTACCGGCGGCCTCGAGCTGCGGGTCGTCCCCACGCCCGGCCACACCGGCGACTCGCTCTGTTTCCATCTGCCCGCCGACCGGGCCGTGCTCACGGGCGACACGATCCTCGGGCGTGGCACGACCGTCGTCGCGCATCCGGACGGCCGCCTCGGCGACTATCTCGACTCACTGCGCCGGCTGCGCTCGCTGACCGTCGACGACGGGGTGCACATGGTGCTTCCCGGGCACGGCCCGGTGCTGGAGGACGCGCAGGGCGCGGTCGAGTTCTATCTGGCCCACCGCGCGAACCGCCTCGCCCAGGTCGAGACGGCCGTCGAGAACGGCCACCGCACGGCGGCCGATGTGGTGGCGCACGTGTACGCGGACGTGGACCGGTCGCTGTGGCCCGCGGCCGAGCTCTCGGTGCGGGCGCAACTGGAGTATCTGCGCGAGCACGGCCTGATCTAGGACGCTCCGCCGGCTGCCGACCCCCGGCGGGAACCCGGCGGTGAGGTCCCGCCCGTGGGGACCCGGACCCGCCCTGTGCGCTTCACCCGTAGTGCTTTACGCTCCGCTTACTTCAGCGTTTTTTCGCACTCGGGGGGAAGCCGTGTTCGTCGTGTCCATCCTGCTTGTCATCGCCGCGGTGGTGATGTTCTTCGTCGCCCGTGGCGGTGAGAACCGGGGCCTCAAGATCGGCGCCGGCGCGGCGCTGACAGCCGGCCTGTTCGCAGGCATCGCCAGCATGGTCTACGTCGTCAGCGCGTACGAGGTCGGCGTACCGGTCGCCTTCGGCAAGGTCGGCACGCCCATGACCTCGGGCATGCACGTCAAGTCGCCCTTCACCAACGTGACGACGTTCTCGACCCGTCCGGTCGACCTCAACCTCTCCGACAAGGACGTCGTCGAGGTGCGCTCCGTCCAGGGCGGCGTCATGTACGCCGAGCTCACGGTCAAGTGGGCGGTGACCCCGTCGAAGGCGGTGGAGCTCTACAAGCTCGCAGGCAGTGAGGACGCCATTCAGCAGCGGCTGGTCTACCCGGACAGCCGGGAGATCGTCCGTAACGTCTTCGCCCGCTACACCAGCGAGCAGGGCTACGCCTCGGACCGCGAGAAGATCAACACCGAGATCGGCCGGCTCATCAAGGAGCGGCTGGCTCCGCGCGGGATCGATGTGACCACGGTCAACCTGCGCAATGTGAAGCCGTCCGACCGGCTGCAGGACCAGATCGACCGCAAGATCCAGCAGCAGCAGGCGACGGAGCGGGCGACGGAGGCCGCCCGTACGGCGACGGCCGAGGCCGAGCGGCGCCGTATCGAGGCGGAGGGCATCGCCCGCGCGAACAAGATCCTCAGCAACTCGCTGACGGACAAGGTCCTGCTGAACCAGTGCATCGACGCCTACAAGGAAGCGGCGGCGAAGAACCCGGTGTACGCCGTGCCGTGCGGCGGCGGCAGCGGAAACCCGCTGATCGTGGACGGCAGCAAGCGCTGATCGTCCGTCCGTGCGTACGCGAAGGGGCCGTCCGGCGAACTGCCGGGCGGCCCCTTCGTGTGCGGCGTGTGCGTGTGTTGCGCTCCTGGACGGCCGTACGGCCGTCCGTGTCACGCGGGACGCGGACGGGGCTAGCGCGAACGCTTCGCGAGGCGCTCCACGTCCAGCAGGATGACGGCACGGGCCTCCAGCCGGAGCCAGCCACGCTGCGCGAAGTCGGCGAGCGCCTTGTTGACGGTCTCGCGGGAGGCGCCGACGAGCTGGGCCAGCTCCTCCTGGGTGAGGTCGTGGACCACGTGGATGCCCTCCTCCGACTGCACACCGAAGCGGCGCGACAGGTCGAGGAGCGCGCGGGCGACACGGCCCGGGACATCCGAGAAGACCAGGTCGGACATCTGGTCGTTGGTCTTGCGCAGCCGGCGGGCGACGGCGCGCAGCAGGGCGGTGGCCACCTCCGGGCGCACGTTCAGCCAGGGCTGCAGGTCGCCGTGGCCCAGGCCGAGGAGCTTGACCTCGGTGAGGGCGGTGGCGGTGGCCGTACGCGGGCCCGGGTCGAAGAGGGACAGCTCGCCGATCAGCTCGCCGGGGCCGAGCACCGCCAGCATGTTCTCCCGGCCGTCGGGGGAGGTCCGGTGGAGCTTGACCTTGCCTTCCGTGACCACGTAGAGGCGGTCGCCGGGGTCGCCCTCGTGGAAGAGCGCATCGCCGCGGGCGAGCGTCGCTTCACTCATCGAGGCGCGGAGCTCCGCGGCCTGCTCGTCATCGAGCGCCGCGAAGAGCGGGGCGCGCCGCAGAACGTCGTCCACGAGTTCTCTCCTTGTCGACCTGCTCAGGGGACGGTGGTCCCCATGATGCCGCACGGGAAAACAGTGCGATCGATCACAAGGGTCCACCACAAGTTTGACGCACCGGCCCGTCCTGCTGTGCGGCAGGGGCCGATTCGAGTGGTGATCGGCCATGGCCGGGGCGGATGTCGGCGGTGGCCCTTAGGCTGGCCGGGTGTCCAATTCGCCGGTGAGAGCACAGGCCGAGGGGGCCGGAAGAGTGGCAGGGGAGCAGAATTCCGCTGTGGGCGAACAGGTTTCGGCCACAGCGGCAAAAGTAGCAAAAGCGACAAATAGGAAGACGTCCAAGGCGGTCAAGGCCTCGCCGAAGACCTCGAAGGAGCCGACCGCGGAGACATCGACCTCGAAGACGTCGACCCCGAAGACGTCGACCGCGAAGACGTCGTCGGGGAAGGCCGCGGCCGCGAAGGTGCCGGCCGGAAAGGGTGCGGCTGCGAAGGCGTCCGCCAAGCCGGAGTCGCGTCTGGCGATGGTCCGGCGCGCCCGCCGGATCAACCGCGAGCTGGCCGAGGTGTATCCGTACGCCCATCCGGAGCTCGATTTCCGGAACCCCTTCGAGCTGCTCGTCGCGACGGTCCTCTCCGCCCAGACCACGGATCTGCGGGTCAATCAGACGACCCCGGCGCTCTTCGCGAAGTACCCGACGCCCGAGGACATGGCCGCGGCCGTCCCGGAGGAACTGGAAGAGGTCATCAGGCCCACCGGCTTCTTCCGGGCCAAGGCGAGGTCCCTGATCGGTCTCTCCACGGCCCTGCGGGACACCTTCGGCGGCGAGGTCCCTGGTCGGCTGGAGGACCTCGTGACGCTGCCGGGCGTGGGGCGCAAGACGGCGTTCGTGGTGCTGGGCAACGCGTTCGGGGTGCCGGGTATCACCGTCGACACGCACTTCATGCGGCTCGCCCGGCGCTGGAAGTGGACGGACCAGGACGACCCGGTCAAGATCGAGGCGGAGGTCGGCGCGATCTTCCCGAAGAGCGAGTGGACGATGCTCTCCCACCGGGTGATCTTCCACGGCCGCCGTATCTGCCACTCCCGCAAGCCCGCGTGCGGCGCCTGCCCGATCACCCACCTCTGCCCGGCGTACGGGGAGGGTGAGACCGACCCGGAGAAGGCGCGGAAGCTCCTCAAGTACGAGAAGGGCGGCTACCCCGGCCAGCGCCTGAACCCCCCGCCGGACTACCCGGGCAAGCCGGCACCCCCACTGGGGTCTGTGTGACCTGTACGCACACCTCGCCCCGCCTCGCGGGTCGTCGCGCCCTCATGGCCCGGCCCGGTCGCGGAACGATCCCGGTCACCGCACACGTTGCACACCACGGGGGTGCCCATGACACGCACACATGAGACGTACGACGGCGATGTGGCCGGCGGTGACGTGGCCGTGAGCCGTGACGGCCTGCCCGAATGGCTCGCGCCCGTCGACCGGGCCGCCAGGACCGTGGCCCCGGAGCAGCTCAGCCGGTTTCTGCCGCCCGAGAGCGGAGGCCGGCAGTCCGCTGTGCTCATCCTCTTCGGAGAGGGCGCCAGGGGCCCCGAGCTGCTGCTCATGGAGCGTGCGAGCAGCCTCCGCTCGCACGCGGGACAGCCGTCGTTCCCCGGCGGCGCTCTCGACCCGGAGGACGGCGACCCCGCCACCATCGGCCCGCTGCGCGCCGCCCTCCGCGAGGCTCAGGAGGAGACCGGCCTGGACCCGGCCGGCGTCCAGGTCTTCGGCGTGCTCCCCCGGCTCTACATCCCGGTCAGCGGCTTCGTCGTGACCCCGGTCCTCGGCTGGTGGCGCGATCGCACCCCCGTCGTCGCCGTCGATCCGGCCGAGACCGCCCGCGTCTTCACGGTCCCCGTGGCGGATCTCACGGACCCGGCCAACCGTGCGACGACCGTCCATCCCAGCGGCCACCTGGGTCCGGCATTTCTGGTCGAATCGGCTCTGGTCTGGGGCTTCACCGCCGGAGTGATCGACCGCATTCTTCATTTCGCGGGCTGGGAACGACCATGGGACCGGGCGAAGCAGGTCACGCTCGACTGGCGCGCATGAGACCGTTGCCCACGTGCTGTGTTTCCCCGGTGTCCGGCTCGGCTTCACCGGGAGCTGACCCGCGTACCACCGGCCGGACGGAGCGCCGGACGACGAATCTGCGAGGCTGACGACGGTGAACGTGCTGGACATCCTGCTGCTGGTCGCCGCCGTGTGGTTCGCGGTCGTCGGCTATCGCCAGGGCTTCGTCGTCGGCATCCTTTCGGTGATCGGGTTCCTCGGCGGTGGACTGGTCGCCGTCTATCTGCTCCCGTTCCTCTGGGACCGGGTGACGGACGAGGCGCAGGTGTCCACGACGGCCGCGATCGTCGCCGTCGTGATCGTGATCGTCTTCGCGTCCGTCGGCCAGGCCCTCACCACCCACCTCGGCAACAAGCTCCGCCGCCACATCACCTGGTCACCGGCGCGCGCCCTCGACGCGACCGGTGGCGCTCTCGTCAACGTGCTCGCGATGCTGCTGGTGGCCTGGCTCATCGGTTCCGCCCTCGCGGGAACGTCCCTGCCGACGCTCGGCAAGGAGGTCCGCAACTCCAAGGTCCTCCTCGGCGTATCCGAGGTGTTGCCGACCCAGGCCTCCACATGGTTCAGCGACTTCTCCTCGGTCCTCGCGCAGAACGGCTTCCCGCAGGTCTTCAGCCCCTTCGCCAACGAGCCCATCACCGAGGTCCGGGCCCCCGACCCGGCGCTGGTCGACAGCCCGGTCGCGGCCCGTGCCCAGCGCTCGATCGTCAAGGTCGTCGGCACGGCCCCGAGCTGCAACAAGGTCCTCGAAGGCACCGGCTTCGTCTTCGCCGAGCGCCGCGTCATGACCAACGCGCACGTCGTCGGCGGAGTCGACGAGCCGACCGTCCAGATAGGCGGAGAGGGCCGGCGGTACGACGCCAAGGTCGTCCTCTACGACTGGCGGCGCGACATCGCCGTACTCGATGTGCCGGACCTGAAGGCGCCGCCGCTCCGGTTCACCGACACCGACGCCCGTACCGGTGACAGCGCGATCGTCGCCGGCTTCCCGGAGAACGGCTCGTACGACGTACGCTCCGCGCGCGTCCGCGGCCGCATAGACGCCAACGGGCCGGACATCTACCGCAGCGGTGAAGTGCGCCGCGATGTCTACTCGTTGTTCGCGACGGTCCGCCAGGGCAACTCCGGCGGTCCGCTGCTCACCGCCGACGGTGAGGTGTACGGCGTGATCTTCGCCCGCTCGCTCGACGACGCCAACACCGGCTACGTGCTGACGGCCGACGAGATCCGCGACGACATCACACGCGGCCGCACGGCCAACCAGCAGGTCGACAGCCAGGGCTGCGCGCTCTGATCCGGTCGTCGCCCGGACGGGTGACGGGTGTGATGGCGTCGGTGATGACGGGCGTCAGCCGCGAGGATGGCGCAGTCGCGCCGAGACCCAGCGGGCCCGGCGGCGCAGGATGCGGGGAATCCCCAGCCGGGGATCATGGCCCCGCCCCTGAGGGCCGCCCCTTTCGTCCGCGACCGGCGCGGAGGCCGAGCGGGAGTTGCGTGCTGTGTCACTGTAGTCGTGCGTCCAGCCCATACCCCGACGTGTGCCCGTGCCCCAAGGTCGGTAACCGCATCGGGGCCCGCCAATTGGCCTATGCGCCGGGCAAACCCCGTTCGCCGCACACCCGTTCCCCCGCGCCTCGGGTCACGGGCGGCCGCCCGGCACCCGGCCGAACTCACCGGTCGGGCTCGGGATCCTTCAGCCAGTTGATGAGCTCGTTGGAGAAGGCGGCCGGATCCTCCTCATGGGGGAAGTGGCCGAGCCCGTCGAACAGCCGCCAGCGGTACGGCGCTTCGACGTACTGGCCCGAGCCCGCCGCGCTGCGCGTGCGCATCGCGGGGTCCAGCGAACCGTGCAGATGCAGCGTCGGCACCCGGACCGGACGCTTCATCCGGCGGTTGAACTGGACACCGTCGGGACGGGCGATCGAGCGCACCATCCACCGGTACGGCTCGATCGAGCAGTGCGCCGTCGACGGAATGGACATGGCCCGCCGATAGACCTCCAGCGCCTCCTCCTCGGGCGGGCGCGGACCGGACCACTCCCGGATCAGCCGGCCCACCAAGGCCGCGTCGTCCGCGAGCAGCTGACGCTCCGGCAGCCACGGCCGCTGGAAGCCCCATACGTACGACCCGGCGCGGCTCTGCGCGAAGTCGCCGAGCATCGAGGTGCGCCAGCGGCGCGGATGCGGCATCGAGGAGACCGCGAGCCGGCGCACCAGCTTGGGCCGCATCACGGCCGCCGTCCAGGCGAGGTATCCGCCGAGATCGTGACCGACGAGAGCCGCGTCGGGCTCGCCGAGGGACCGCACGACACCCGTGATGTCGAGCGCGAGGTTCGCGGGGTCGTAACCCCGGGGCGTGCGGTCGCTGCCGCCGACCCCTCGCAGGTCCATCGCGACGGCGCGGAACCCGGCGTCGGCGAGAGCGGTCAGCTGATGCCGCCACGTCCACCAGAACTGCGGAAAGCCATGGAGCAGCAACACCAGCGGCCCGTCGCCCAGCTCCGCGATATGGAAGCGCGCACCATTGGCCGCCACGTCGCGATGGGTCCAGGGCCCATCGATGCGTACGGGGCCACCACCGTTTCCGGTGCTGTTTCCGTTGCCGACAGAGGGCGTATCAGGGGCCGTCATGCAGACGAGCGTGCCACAGAAGTGGACGGGTCCTTGGCCTGACGGGGATGCGGCTTCACGTTCTGCAGCACGGCAGCCGTCTGCTTGGCCGAGGCGATGGACCGCTCCGGCGGCTTGACCTTCTTGAACTTGGTCATGGCCAGCAGGCCGGCCAGGCCCGCCAGCAGCAGGAACGCCGCACCCACGATCAGGAACGACCAGGCGAGACCCAGGCCGAGATTGTGGATCCCGTACGCGGCGGCGAAGCTCAGCACCGGCAGGGAGAAGAGTGCGAGGACCCCGGCGACCATGCCGGACACACCACCGGTCACGCCCCGCTTGACGTCCTGCCTGAGCTCGGCCTTGGCCAGCGCGATCTCGTCGTGCACCAGGGCGGACATCTCGGCGGTCGCCGACGCGACCAGCTGGCCCACGCTCTTGTCGGCACCGGCCAGCCGTACCGGTCCGACCGCGTCACGCACGGCTTCGACGGCGGTGGCTGTGCTGCCGGGCTCGCTCATCGCTGACTCCCTCATCTCTGCTTCGGTCTGTCGTCAGATCATGCCGGACTGTCGCCGTCGCCGCGCGACGCATCCGCGAGTTCCGCCCTGCGCCGGTGCTCCGCGGCCTTCTCCTCGTAGATCGCGGCCATGCGCAGGTGGTACTCCGGATTGTCCTGTTCGTACACGTCGGGGATGCCGTCCTGGTCCTCGTCGCGCTCCTCCTCCTCGTACAGCGCCTGGTACTTGCGTACCCGCAGTTTCAGGAGCACACAGGCGAACACGGCGGCGGTGAAGGAGCCCAGCAGCACCGCGGCCTTGACCTCGTCCGTCAGCGCGGCGTCCCCGGCGAAGGCCAGCTCGCCGATGAGGAGGGAGACGGTGAAGCCGATCCCGGCGAGCGAGGCCACGGCGAAGACGTCCGGCCAGGCCAGATCGTCGTTGAGCTCGGCTCTGGTGAAGCGGGCGGCGAGCCAGGTGCCGCCGAAGATGCCGAGCGTCTTGCCGACCACCAGACCGAGCATGACGCCGAGGGTCTCGGGCCGGCTGAAGACGGCGTGCAGCGCGCTGCCCGAGACGCTCACCCCGGCCGAGAACAGGGCGAAGAGCGGGACGGCGAGACCGGCGGAGACGGGCCGGACCAGATGCTCGATGTGCTCACCGGGGGAGTGGGCCTCGCCCTCGTGCCTGGTGCAGCGCAGCATCAGGCCCATCGCGACACCGGCGATGGTGGCGTGGACGCCGCTGTTGTACATCAGGCCCCAGATGATCAGGGCGAGCGGGACGTACACGTACCAGCCGCGGACGCCCTTGCGCAGCAGCAGCCAGAACACGCCGAGGCCGACGACCGCCCCGCCGAGCGCGGCGAAGTTCAGATCGCTGGTGAAGAAGACGGCGATGATCAGGATCGCGAAGAGGTCGTCGACGACGGCGAGGGTCAGCAGGAACGCGCGGAGCGCTGACGGCAGCGATGTGCCGATGACCGCGAGGACGGCGAGCGCGAAGGCGATGTCGGTGGCCGTGGGCACCGCCCAGCCGGCCATGGAGCCGCCGCCGATCGCATTGACCAGCGCGTACACGAGCGCGGGCGCGGCCATGCCGCAGATGGCCGCGATGACGGGGAGGGCCGCGGCCTTCGGGTCGCGCAGTTCGCCGGCCACCAGCTCGCGTTTGAGCTCGATACCGGCGACGAAGAAGAAGATCGCGAGCAGCCCGTCGGCCGCCCAGTGCTGGAGGGACAGATCGAGGCCGAGTGCGGCCGGGCCTATGTGGAAGTCGCTCACGGCCTCGTAGCTGCGGCCGAGGGGCGTGTTCGCCCAGAGGATGGCGGCGACCGAGGCGACGAGCAGCAGGATGCCGCCGACGGTCTCGGTGCGCAGCGCATCCGCCACGAAGGTCCGCTCGGGCAGGGAGAGGCGTCCGAGGAACTTACGGGCGGTGGGGTTGGGCGCGGCCACGGGCGGGGACCTCCGGTCGGATAGGCACGTCAGAGCACACGCCGACCAGACTTCCCGGCACACCTAGGTTTTTCTTGTCGCGACTTTGATGCAGTCATTACTTTACCTAAGAACTTGCCTTGGTGCGCAAGGGTGCATCCGGTGATCTTCACCTTATGCGCAAAAAGGGGCACCCGGCGCGTTTGCTCCGGGTGCCCCATGCGGTGTGACGCGGAATCGGCCGACCGTGCGGTCTCGGCCGACCGTGCGGTCTCGACCGACCGCGCGGACTCAGTGGTCCGTGCGGACTCAGTCCTCCGTGCGGCTCAGTCCTCCGAGGCTGCCGACGGCAGCTTCGTCTGGATCAGGTCCATGACCGAGGAGTCGGTCAGGGTCGTGACATCGCCGAGCTGACGATTCTCCGCGACGTCACGCAGCAGCCGGCGCATGATCTTGCCCGAGCGGGTCTTTGGCAGCTCCGCCACGGGCAGGATCCGCTTGGGCTTGGCGATCGGTCCGAGCGTCGCGCCCACGTGGTTGCGCAGCTCGGCGACCAGGCCCTCGTCCTCGCTCGCCGTACCGCGCAGGATCACGAACGCCACGATGGCCTGGCCGGTCGTCTCGTCCGCCGCGCCGACGACCGCCGCCTCGGCGACCTTCGGGTGGGAGACGAGTGCGGACTCCACCTCGGTCGTCGAGATGTTGTGGCCGGAGACGAGCATGACGTCGTCGACGCGGCCCAGGAGCCAGATGTCGCCGTCGTCGTCCCTCTTCGCGCCGTCGCCGGCGAAGTACTTGCCCTCGAAGCGCGACCAGTAGGTGTCGATGAAGCGCTGGTTGTCGCCCCAGATGGTGCGGAGCATCGACGGCCACGGCTCCGTCAGGACCAGATAGCCACCGCCGCCGTTGGGCACCTCGTGAGCCTCGTCGTCCACGACGGTCGCGGAGATTCCGGGCAGGGGGACCTGGGCGGAGCCCGGCTTGGTCTCGGTGACGCCCGGCAGCGGGGAGATCATCATCGCGCCGGTCTCGGTCTGCCACCAGGTGTCCACGATCGGGGTCCTGCCGGCGCCGATGTGCTCCCGGTACCAGATCCAGGCCTCGGGGTTGATCGGCTCGCCGACCGAGCCGAGGATGCGCAGGCTCGACAGGTCGAACTTGGCGGGGATGTCGTCCCCCCACTTCATGAACGTACGGATCGCGGTCGGCGCCGTGTAGAGGATCGAGACGCCGTACTTCTGGATGATCTCCCAGAAGCGGCCCTGGTGCGGAGTGTCCGGCGTGCCCTCGTACATCACCTGCGTCGCGCCGTTGGCCAGCGGTCCGTACACGATGTACGAGTGGCCGGTCACCCAGCCGATGTCGGCGGTGCACCAGTAGACATCGGTCTCGGGCTTCAGGTCGAAGACGGCGTGATGGGTGTAGGCCGCCTGGGTGAGGTAGCCACCGGAGGTGTGCAGGATGCCCTTGGGCTTACCCGTCGTACCGGACGTGTACAGGATGAAGAGCGGGTGCTCCGCCTCGAACGCCTCGGGGGTGTGCTCGGCCGACTGGCGGGAGACGATGTCGTCCCACCACACGTCCCGGCCCTCGGTGATGGCGGTGTCCTGCCCGGTGCGGCGGACGACCAGCACGTGCTCGACCTGCGGGCACTTGGCGACGGCCTCGTCGATGGCGGGCTTGAGCGCGCTGGGCTTGCCCCGGCGGTAGCCGCCGTCCGCCGTGATGACGAGCTTGGCGTCGGCGTCCTGGATACGGGACGCCACGGCGTCGGCCGAGAAGCCGCCGAAGACCACCGAGTGCGCCGCGCCGATCCGGGCGCAGGCCAGCATCGCGACGGCCGCCTCGGGGATCATCGGCATATAGACCGCGACCCGGTCGCCCTTGCGGACACCCAGCTCGGTCAGGGCGTTGGCCGCCCTGGAGACCTCGTCCTTGAGCTCGGCGTAGGTGAGGGCCCGGCTGTCGCCCGGCTCGCCCTCGAAGTGGATGGCGACCCGGTCGCCGAGGCCCGCCTCGACATGGCGGTCCACGCAGTTGTACGCGACGTTGAGCGTGCCGTCGGCGAACCACTTGGCGAACGGCGGGTTCGACCAGTCGAGGATCTCGGTGGGCTCCGTGGCCCAGGTGAGCCGGCGCGCCTGCTCGGCCCAGAAGCCAAGCCTGTCCGCCTCGGCCTGCTCGTACGCCTCCGCCGTCACGTTGGCGTGCGCGGCCAGCTCGGCCGGCGGCGCGAACCGCCGCTCTTCCTTCAAGAGGTTGGCCAGGCTTTCGTTGCTCACGACATCTCCCTTTCCCAGGGCGTCCTATGTGCCTATGTGTCCCAGGCCATAGCTCATCAGCCAGAGGGCCGGGTGACAAGAGCCTTCAGATAATTGGTTTAGACCTGTCGGCCCATCGAGGGCCTGGACGAATGGCCCCTTCTCCCCGGGCGGTGGGGAGAAGGGGTCACTCGTACTCACGTGTGCCGCGTCCGGACGGTTCAGGCCGCGGCAGTCGGCGGTCGCCGGTTGATCGCCGGCGGTTGGCGGCCGGATCAGGCTGAGGTCGGCGGTTGGCGGCCTGCGGTTGGATCAGGCCGCGGTCGGCCGGGCGGGGGTGCCCTCCGTCGGCGGGACGGGGGCCACCCGGTCGAAGACGTCGTCGATGCGGTCGGGCCCTTCCCCGCCCGTCAGCAGATACGCCTGGGCCTCGCCGACGTGGAAGAACATTCCGTGCAGCTGCAGCGTGCCGTCGGCGAGCCTCCGTGCGACCGACTCGTGGGCGCGCAGATGCTCCAGCTGCTGGACCACATTGGTCAGACCCAGTTGCTCCACGGCGTCGACGGGCAGCCTGCCGGAGATCCTGGCCCAGGCGTGGCGCCGCGACCTCATTCGCTCCAGGCTGGGCCGGCCGTGCCGCAGCCAGCGCCTCAGCGGGGTCGTCGCACCGGTGCCGTCCGGCGGAGCGTTCAGCAGGGCCTCCATCGCGGCGCAGTCGGAGTGGCCGCAGACCGTGATCGAGTCCACCCGCAGGACGTCCACGGCGTACTCGATGGCAGCCGCGACCGAATCGTCCACGGTCTCCTCGTCGGTCAGGGGCACCAGATTGCCCATGTTCCGCACGGTGAACAGATCACCGGGGCCGCTCGCGGTGATCATGCTCGTGACCAGCCTGGAGTCCGTGCAGGTCAGGAACAGCTGGGAAGGGCGCTGGCCCTCACGCGCGAGCCGCGCGAGCTCACCGCGCAGCAGCGGGGCCGTGTTGCGCTGGAAGGAGCTGAGCCCGCTCGCCAGTTGATGCCTGCGCCTGCCCGGCCGCTGCTCGCCCTCCGCCGCCGGGTGTTCACCGCAGTGGTGATTGCGCCAGGGGGTCCAGGGGCGGCAGCAGGCGTGGGACTCGGAGGCGGGCTCGGCGATCCGCCCGCCGGACCGGCCGGTGAACTCGACCGTGCCGCCTTGTGTTTCGTGCGCCGCCTGCCAGTCGTGCAGCGCCTCGAACGCGGCGTGGTCCATGAACGAGCCGTCCAACTCCACGACGGCGTCGACGCCATGGGGCAGCTGCGCCAGCGCCCGGCTCAGCCGCGGCACGGCGAGGAACGTCAGCTGGCCGCGCACCCGGACCCGGTGGATCCCGTCGCGCTTTTCCATGGTGATCCGGGTCCTGGTCAGCCGGTGCAGCGCGACCGCCACCGCCACCGCGACACCGATGGCCACACCCGCGAGGACGTCCGTGAACACGACCGCCGTCGTCGTCACGGCGTACACCAGTATTTCCCGGTTCCGCCGCACGCTGCGCAGATGCGTGAGGTTGACCATCTGGACGCCGACGACCATCACCAGCGCGGCCAGTGCGGCCAGCGGGATCAGACCGAGGACGGGCGGGAGCAGCAGCGCGGCGACCGCGACCCACAGTCCGTGCAGCATCGTCGAGTGCCGGCTGACCCCTCCCGCCTTGACGTTGGCCGTGCTGCGGACCGCGACTCCGGCGACGGGCAGTCCGCCGAGCGCGCCCGAGACGACATTGGCGGCGCCCTGTCCGGCCAGCTCGCGGTCCAGGTCCGAGCGGTGGACGGTGGGGCGTGCGTCCTTGCGGGCCGCCACGAGCTTGTCGACCGCGATCGCCGACAGCAGTGACTGCACGCTGGTGACCAGCGTGATGGTCAGGACCGCGGCCGCGATACCGGGGATCGTGCCCTCGGGCAGCGCGGGCAGGGCATGGCTGCTCCATGACGGAAGGTCCACACGGGGCAGACTGAGCCCCGCGAGCACCGCGACGACGGTCGCGGCCACCACGGAGGCCAGCGCGGCGGGAACCTTCCTGAGCGCCCGGCCGGTGTTCCCGGGAATGCGTGGCCAGGCGAGCAGCAGGGCGATGGTCACGGCACTGACCGACAGCGCGGCCGGGTGGACGTGGGCGAGCTGCGCGGGCAGCGCGCGGACGTTGCCGACCGCGGAGCTGTGCGGAGTGCCGCCGAGGACGATGTGCAGCTGGGCGAGGGCGATCGTGACGCCGATACCGGCGAGCATGCCGTGCACGATCGCCGGGCTGACGGCGAGTGCGGAACGGGCGACCCGTACCGCGGCCAGAGCGAGTTGTGCGAGGCCGGCGACGACGGTGATGGCGCAGGTGGCGCGCCAGCCGTAGCGCTGGATCAGATCGGCCGTGATCACCGTGAGCCCCGCAGCGGGGCCGCTGACCTGGAGCGGGGACCCGCCGAGCAGGCCCGCGACGCCGCCGACGGCGGCGGCCACGAGGCCCGCCTGGAGTGGCGCGCCGGTGGCCAGGGCGATGCCGAGGGAGAGCGGGAGCGCGATGAGGAAGACGCTGATCGAGGCGGACAGATCGGCGGGGTGGACGCGGAAGCCTCTGTCCGGCCGGCGTGGGGGCCGAGGCCGGTGGTCGTCGGCGGCAGGCGTCGTCGTACAGGGCTGGCAGGCGGGCATGGTTCCCGTCTCCTCCGGGGCGGCGCGGTCGCGGAACGTGGGGGCGCGGCCGTGGGTCACGGCGTACAGCGGCGGGATGGTCGAGAGCCGGAGCCCGAACGGGCCCGTCCGAACTCTCGGTAAATGGATCGTAATGCAGAGTAAAGACTGAGACATGATTTTCAGGGCAAATAGGACACTCTTTCACCCGATTCAGCGATTAATCATCCCGGCTCGGCCTGTTGCGCTCCTTTCTTCCCCACGGCATGTGAATTTGTCCGGGATCGAAGTCGTATCGGCGTATGAGTCGCACGCCGCTGCCCTACGAGGGAAGAGGGTGCTCGGATGCTGCCCGCCAAAGGAAAGGCCGTCCTCGGCGCCGTGGTCGCCGCGCTGGTCACGGGTCTCGCCGGATGTTCCGGCGGGCCCAGTGCGGGATCGCTCGGCGGGAAGGAGGGGACCGGTGCCTTCGGTGGCCCCGGCCTCATCGGCGACGGTTCGACCTCGTACACCGGATCTCAGCCCGGCCTGCCCGAGCCGCAGCGCCTGAAGCCCGGTCAGAAGCCGCCGCAGTTCGTGGTCTTCTCCTGGGACGGCGCGAGCGAGGACGGGTCGAAGCTCTTCTCCCACTTCCGCAAGGTGGGCGAGAAGTACGGCATGACGATGACCTACTTCCTCAGCGGCGTGTATCTGCTGCCCGAGGAGAAGGCGGAGATGTACGACCCGCCGAAGCACTCCGCGGGCCGCTCCGACATCGGCTTCAACACCGTCGAGGGAATCAAGGCCACCGTGCGCGAACTGCGCGGAGCCTGGCTGGACGGCAACGAGATCGGAACGCACTTCAACGGCCACTTCTGCGGCCCGCAGGGCGGTGGGACGACCTGGTCGGCCGACGAGTGGAGGAGCGAGCTCGACCAGGCCAAGTCCTTCGTGAAGAACTGGCGGACGAACGCGGGTCTGCCGCGCGAGAAGTCACTCCCGTTCGACTACGACCGGGAGCTCATCGGCGCCCGCACCCCCTGCCTCGAGGGGCGCGAGAACTTCATGCGGGTCGCGAGCAAGCTCGGCTTCCGCTACGACACCAGCGGCATCAGCGAGCAGATCTGGCCGGACAAGAAGCGTGGCCTGTGGGACCTGTCGCTGCAGATGGTCCCCGTCCCCGGCCGTGCTTTCGAGACGCTGTCCATGGACTACAACTTCATGGTCAACCAGTCGGGCACGGCGAAGGGCGCGCCCAGCATGCACACGTTGTGGGGCAACCAGATGCGTGACGGTCTGATCAAGGGCTTCACCCGTGCCTACAAGGGCAATCGTGCGCCGTTCATCATCGGGAACCACTTCGAGTCGTGGAACGGCGGCGCCTACATGCGCGCCGTCGAGCAGACGATCGGGTTTGTGTGCGTGCAGCGGGACGTCCGGTGCGTGTCGTTCCGTCAGCTCGTCGACTGGCTGGACGCACAGGACCCCGAAGTCCTGAAGAAGCTCCGCACCCTGCCGGTCGGCCGGGCACCGGCGAAGGGCTGGAAGGCCTTCATGGGTGCAGAGCCCGCCGGGTCGGACAAGCCTGGCGGGTCCGGCAGACCCGCCGGGTCCGACAAGCCGCTCGGGGCGGCCGGGCCCGCGCTGCCCGCCGGGCCTGCCCACGAGACCCGGGCCGGCATCTCGGGTGCGGATGAACTCACGGAGGCGGGCGGGCCCAGTCTGGTGTGGCCGGCGGACAGCGGGAACGGGGCCGTCCCGGACCGGTTGGCACAGGACGGACCTGCTGTGATCAGACCGG
Source organism: Streptomyces sp. NBC_00259 (assembly GCF_036181745.1). NCBI lineage: Bacteria > Bacillati > Actinomycetota > Actinomycetes > Kitasatosporales > Streptomycetaceae > Streptomyces > Streptomyces sp. NBC_00259. Next base: position 4,338,365 of record NZ_CP108080.1, read on the forward strand.
TTGCGGGGCGCTGACCTCCGCCGCCCGCTCCCCGAGTACGAAGGCGGGGTCGACCTGAGCGGCCAGGTCGGCACCCGTCTTCGCGTTGCCCCAGCTCTCCGCGTTCTTCAGATGGAAGTGCACCATCTGGGACGTGTACCGCTGCCAGTCGCGTCGCGCGTACGACGCGTCCGCCGCCTGCCGCAGTGTGCCCAGTGCCGTTCGGTTGGCGTCCTCCAGCAACTCGAAGCGGGGCGGGCGGCCCTTCTCCATGGCCCGCACCCAGTCCGAGTGCCCGATGGTGACGAGCAGGTCCTCGCCCACCTGGTCGCGCAGGAAGTCCAGATCGTCCGGGCCCTGCACCTTGTTGCCGACGACCTTCAGGGCGACGCCGAAGTCCCGTGCGTACTCCTTGTACTGCCGGTAGACGGAGACGCCCTTGCGGGTCGGCTCGGCGACGAGGAACGTCATGTCGAAGCGCGTGAACATGCCGGAGGCGAACGAGTCCGACCCCGCCGTCATGTCGACCACGACGTACTCGTCCGCGCCGTCGACGAGATGGTTGAGGCACAGCTCGACCGCCCCGACCTTGGAGTGGTAACACGCCACTCCGAGATCCGACTCGGTGAACGGTCCGGTCGCCATCAGCCGGATCTGCCCGTCGTCGAGCCGTACGGTCCGCGCACACGTGTCGTAGACCGGGTTGTCCTCGCGTACGCGCAGGAGCCGCGACCCCTCGCCCGGAGGCGTGGTCTTGATCATGGTCTCGGCGGACGTGATCCGCGGATTCGTGCCGCGCAGATAGTCCTTGATGAGCGGAAGATGTGCGCCCATCGCCGGCAGTGCCGCGGCCTCGTCCTCGTCGAGTCCGAGCGCCGCGCCCAGATGCTGGTTGATGTCGGCGTCCACCGCGACGACATGGGCCTGCTGGGCGGCGAGGTGGCGGATGAAGAGCGAGGACAGCGTGGTCTTGCCGCTGCCGCCCTTCCCTACGAAAGCGATCTTCATGTTCAGCTACGGTAGCGGGCTGATCGCCCGCAGTGGCCACAGTGCGTGAAGAAGACCACTCCATCGTGGGGCGAAGGCGAGGGGCGGAGACGCGTAGCCTCCTTACTTATGAGTACGAACGCCTCTGACCCCCTGGCCGCGCTGGGTGATCTTCCCGGGGTCGCGGATGCCGTGGACGCCGTGCGCAAGGCCGTCGACCGGGTCTACGGGCACCGCGTCATGCGGCGCCGCAGCAACGAGGTGACCTCGGAGGCGGCGCTGCGCGGAGCCCGCGCCTCCGCGGCGCTCTCGGGTGCCGACTGGGCCCTGGAGGAGGTGCGCCGACGCAGTGACTTCGGTGGCGAGGAGGAGGCTCGTACCGTCGGAGCGGCGCTCCGGCTGACCGCCGAGGCGGGCCAGTTGCTGTCCATCTGGCGCCAGTCCCCGCTGCGTGTGCTGGCCCGGCTCCATCTGGTGGCCGAGGGCGGCGCGGTGCCCGACGAGACGGTCGGCCGGCCACGGCTCGCGGGGGAGAAGGTCGACGAGCCGCTGATCGAGGCGCCGCTCCCGGACGCGGACGAGGTCGCCGGACGGCTGGAGGGGCTCTCCGGGCTGGTCATCGCGGGCAGTTCGGCCCCCGCTCTGGTGATGGCCGCGGTGGTGCACGGCGAACTGCTCGCCCTGCGCCCGTTCTCGTCGTCCAACGGCCTGGTCGCCCGTACGGCGGAACGCATCGTCCTGGTCGGCAGCGGACTGGACCCGAAGTCGATCTGCCCTGCCGAGGTCGGTCATGCCGAACTCGGCCGTACGGCGTACATGGAGGCCTTCGACGGCTATCTCTCCGGGACCCCGGAGGGGATGGGCGCCTGGATCGCGCACTGCGGCCGTGCCGTCGAACTCGGTGTGCGGGAGTCGACGGCGGTGTGTGAGGCCCTGCAGCGAGGAGCGGCCTGACGGGCCGTTCGAAGCGGGCCGGAGATTTCGACGAGGCCGGAAAAGGGTTGCGGCGGTACCGGTTGGTACCGCCGCTGGCATGTCGGCCCAGTTACCAAGCGTCCTCGATATGTTGCCCATCAGGTCGGGAACTTTGCCCGTCACCTGGTGCGGCTGGCCCGTAATCGACGGGTCGACGTCGCGTGGGTGCTCGGCGTTCATGCTCGGTCCGTGGGGCCTTTGTTGCGTAGAAGGTAATCCTCTCGGATGTCCCGGGTCTCGCGGGCCGTTAAGTCCTTTGTACTCCTGCCTTCCGGCAAGCGGAACCCCTGTCCGCACTTTTTACTTTTGATCTCAAATACGGGCAAAAGCAGCGCTGCGGCGCCGGCTGGCGTACCAGACGAGCCCGGCCGTGGCCGCCGCCGCGCCCACAGCTGCCGCGGCGAGCAGTGCGGGACGCGCCGGCATCGTGAACGCCGGGATGCGCTGCTTGAGTCGAACCGGGCGGTCGAAGACGAGAACCGGCCAGCCGCGTGAGGCCGCTTCGCGGCGCAGCGTGCGGTCCGGATTGACCGCGTACGGATGACCCACGGATTCCAGCATCGGGACATCGGTGACGGAGTCGCTGTACGCGAAGCAGCGCGCCAGGTCGTATCCCTCCGACTCGGCGAGGTCCTTGACGGCCTCGGCCTTCGTCGGGCCGTAGGCGTAGTACTCCACCTCTCCGGTGAAGCAGCCGTCGTCGCCGACGACCATCCGGGTGGCGACCACGCGGTCGGCACCGAGCAGCTCGCCGATCGGCTCGACGACTTCGGCGCCGGAGGTGGAGACGATGACGACATCGCGGCCCGCGGCGTGGTGCTCCTCGATGAGGGAGGCGGCTTCGTCGTAGATGATCGGGTCGATCAGGTCGTGCAGCGTCTCGGCGACGATCTCCTTGACCTGGTCGACGTTCCAGCCCTTGCAGAGCGCGGACAGGTACTTGCGCATCCGCTCCATCTGGTCGTGGTCGGCGCCGCCCGCGAGGAAGATGAACTGGGTGTACGCAGTCCGCAGTACGGCGCGGCGGTTGATCAGTCCGCCACGGTAGAAGGACTTGCTGAAGGTCAGCGTCGACGACTTCGCAATGACCGTCTTGTCCAGGTCAAAGAAGGCTGCTGTGCGCGGCAAGGAGTGGTTTTCCACGACGCAGAGCATAGGCGCCCTCCATTCGGCGTAAGCTAGGGCGCGTGGGTTTGCCTGAGAAGGCTCTCGGGTACACCATGGAAGTCACGGATCGTTCGCGACCGTGCTAACCCGGTCCGGCTCCTCCCCCCCCGAGTCGGCCGTGGGGACGACCCCCGCTCTCCCCCCCGGCGGGGGTCGTCGCATGTCCGGACGCGTTTTCGCTCCCCGCATCTGATCGTTCTCCCCTCTCGGCGCCTCTCTGCGTCCTCGACGGCCCGGCTTCACGCCGCCCCGCTCGCGTCACTCTGTGTAGTTGTAGCGCTGCGCTCCGAATGTCATGCCGAAAGTCGCCGGTATGAGCTACCGGGATATTCACAAGCGGTGAGTTGTCCACAGTTCCGGAGCAAGATCCACACGATTTTCCGGCGGCGTGCACGGTGATTCCGTCCGCGAAAGTTCACGGACCGAAGGATTTCACCTGTCCCGGATCGATCTCGCCGTGTGGTGAGAGCGGTGCGGGACACCTGCGGGGGCGGTGTGCCGACCCCGCGGCAGCCACCGCGCAGCGCGGTGAGAGGGGGAGACATTGTGGCGGGATCCATCACGGCCGGCCCGCACGGGGCGTCCGGGGCGTCGCTCATGAGCGGTGCGAACGGCGGGGAACCGGCGGCGGGTGAGCGTCGGGCCGGGCCGCTGATCATCACGGAGGACGTGGCGCTGCTCGACGATCTGCTGAGGCTCTGCGCCGCGGCGGGCGCCGATCCGCAGGTCCATCATGCGGTGCCCGAGGAGAGGGGGAGCTGGGAGGGCGCGCCGCTGGTCCTCGTAGGGGACGACGCGGCGGCGAGGTGTCGAGGAGCCACCCGCAGACGCGGTGTGCTGCTCGTCGGACACGACCAGGACGATCCACAGGTGTGGCGGCGGGCGGTGGAGATCGGCGCCGACTGTGTGCTGCGGCTGCCCGACGCCGAGGGCTGGCTCGTGGACAGGATCGCCGATGTGGCCGAAGGCGTCGGCCGTCCGGCGCTGACGGTCGGCGTGATCGGCGGCCGGGGCGGCGCGGGAGCGTCCACGCTGGCGTGCGCGCTCGCCGTGACGGCGGCCCGCGAGGGGCGGCGCACGATGCTCGTCGACGGCGATCCGCTGGGCGGCGGTCTCGACGTGCTCCTCGGAGGAGAGCAGTCGAAGGGCAGAAGGTGGCCCGACTTCGCGGCGTCCAGGGGCCGGGTGGCCGGCGGCGCGCTGGAGGAGTCGCTGCCCTCGGCGCACGGGCTGCGGGTGCTCAGCTGGGACCGGGGCGATTCGGTGGTGATCCCTCCGGAGGCCATGCGATCGGTGCTGGCGGCCGCACGCAGACGCGGAGGCGTGGTCGTCGTGGATCTGGCGCGGCGCGTCGACGAGGGTGTCGCGGAGGCACTGGCACAGCTGGATCTCGGGCTGCTGGTCGTCCCGGGGGAGCTGCGGGCGGTGGCCGCCGCCCGGCGCGTCGCGACGACGGCCGGCATGGTCCTCGGCGATCTGCGGGTCGTGGTGCGCGGGCCGTATGCCTCCGGGCTCGACGAGCAGTGGGTGGCCGAGGCGCTCGAACTGCCGCTGGCGGGCGAACTCCCGGTGGAGGCTGGGCTCCTCGCTGATCTGGACGGTGGCGTTCCGCCGGGTGCGGTTCCGCGCGGGCCTCTGGCCAGGTTCTGCTCGGCGTTCTGGGAGCGCGCGCTCGCGGACGGAGGTGCGCCATGACCTCGCTGCTGCTCGAAGCGGTGCGGCAACGGCTTGCCGAGAGCGGGGCAGAGCCGACCCCGGCCAGGGTGGCGGCCGCGCTGCGGGCGCAGGGGCGGCTGCTCGGCGACACGGAGGTGCTCGGTGCCGCCGAGGAGCTGCGGTGCGAACTGGTGGGCACAGGGCCCCTGGAGCCACTGCTCTCCGATCCGGCGGTGACGGATGTGCTGGTGTCGGCGCCCGACCGGGTGTGGGTCGACCGGGGCGGCGGGCTCCGGCTCACCGATGTCACGTTCTCCGATGCGGCGGCGGTGCGCAGGCTGGCACAGAGGCTCGCGGCGGTGGCGGGGCGACGGCTGGACGACGCCCGCCCCTGGGTGGATGCCAGGCTCCCCGACGGCACGCGGATGCACGCGGTGCTGCCTCCGGTGGCGGTCGGCTCCACGTGTCTGTCGCTGCGGGTGGTGCGGCCCCGGGCCTTCTCGCTGGGCGAGCTGGTCGAGGCGGGGACGGTCCCGCCTGGTGGCGAGCGGCTGTTCCGCGCGCTGATCGAGGCCAGAATCTCCTATCTGATCAGCGGAGGCACGGGCACCGGAAAGACGACGCTGTTGTCCACCCTGCTGGGACTCGTCGGCGCGCAGGAGCGCATCGTGCTGGCCGAGGACTCGGCGGAGTTGCGGCCCGACCATCCGCATGTGGTGCGACTGGAGTCCCGCCCCGCCAATCAGGAAGGTGCGGGTCTGGTCACCCTGCGGGACCTGGTGCGCCAGGCGCTGCGCATGCGGCCGGACCGGCTGGTCGTCGGGGAGGTGCGTGGTGCCGAAGTGACCGATCTCCTCGCCGCGTTGAACACGGGCCATGACGGCGGGTGCGGCACGGTCCACGCCAATACGGCCGCGGACGTCCCGGCCCGACTGGAAGCCCTCGGTACGGCGGCGGGCCTCGACCGGGCCGCGCTGCACAGCCAGTTGGCCGCGGCTCTGTCACTGGTGATCCACCTGGTGCGGGAGCGGGACGGCCGGCGCAGGGTCGCCGAGGTCCATGTGCTGGAGCGGAACGAGGCGGGACTGGTGGTGACCGTTCCGGCGCTGCGATGGGGCGCGGCGCGCTTCACACGGGAGCGGGGCTGGGAGCGGCTGCGGTCGTTGATCGGAGGTGCGTGGTGACCACCATGGCGACGTATGCCGCGGTGTGCGCGGGAGCCGCGGCCTGTCTGACGGTCGCCGGGGACCAGGGGGTGCGACGGGCGAGGCTGATGCTGGCGGGCGGTGGGGCCGTGGAGACACGACCCCGGTGGGGCCGAGAGCGATGGCGGCCGGTCGTGGGCCGGCTGCGGCGGGAATGGCTGTGCCTGCCGGTGGGACTGCTGCTGGCCGTGCTCGGCGAGTCGGTGCTTCCCCTTGTCGCTGCCGTGGTGGCGATTCCCCTGGTGGGGCGGCGGCTGACGGCCATGGAGCGAAGGAGAGCCAAGGAGCACAAGGCCGATGCGGTGATCGCGCTGTGCGGCGGCATCGCGGGCGAGTTGCGGGCCGGTCGCCAGCCAGGGCAGGCACTGCTGAGCGCGGGCCGGGCCACGGGCGCGCTGGGCGGCTCGGAGGCCGCGGTGCTGGCGGCCGCCCGGTTCGGCGGTGATGTGCCCGCGGAGCTGCGGCGCGCCGGCCGTGAGCCGGGTGCGGACGGGCTCGCCGGCCTCGCGGCCTGCTGGCTGGTCTCCGTGGACAGCGGGGCCGGCCTGGCCGCCGGACTCGACCGGCTGGAGGCGGCCCTGAGAGCCGAGCGGGACCAACGGGAGGCCTTGCGCGCCCAGTTGGCCGGCGCGTCGTCGACGGTCGTGGTGCTGGCCCTGCTGCCGGTCGTCGGCCTCGGCCTGGGATGGGCGCTCGGCGCCGACCCGTTGCGGGTGCTGCTGCACACTCCCGCCGGCCTGGGGTGCCTGGTGTTGGGCGGGCTGCTTGAGGCCGCGGGGCTGTTCTGGGCGGTGCGGATCGTGCGGGCGGGGGCGCGGTCATGAGCGGTGAGTCGGTCCACCGGCTGGCGGTTGCCGCGTCCCTCCTGTCGGCCGTGGTCTGGCTGGGCTGCGTTGCGGTGGCGCGGCGGCGTGAGCGGCGGGTGCGCAGGAGGATCTCCGCACTGCTCGGCGCGGATCCCGGGAAGCGTCGTATGCGGCCGTCTCGGCGTCCCGCACGGGTGCCGTCGTGGGTGCGGCGATCGGCACTCCCGGTGGGTGCGCTGATCACCGGCTACGCACTGGCCGGCGGAATCGCCGGATGCCTGCTGGGACTTGCCGGGGCCTACGGCCTCCGCAGATGGCAGCAAGGCCGTGCACGGGACCGGGAGGCGGGCGGTTCCGCCGACGGTGCCTCACGGCAACTGCCGCTCGCCGCCGAACTGCTGGCGGCCTGTGTCTCGGCCGGAGCGGGGCCACGGGAGGCGGCGGAAGCGGTGGGCCAGTCGATGGGCGGGCCGGTCGGCGAGCGACTGGCGCAGGCCGCGGCCGAGCTGCGACTGGGGAGCGAACCGGCGCGCGCGTGGGGGCGGTTCGGGGAGATACCAGGCGCCGAAGGGCTTGCCCGCTGCCTGGAGCGGGCCGCCTCATCGGGAGCGCCCGCGGCCGAGCCGGTGTCCCGGCTCGCTGCCGGCCTCCGGGCGGAAAGGGCCAGGGCCGCCGCGTCCCGGGCCCAGCGCGCACAGGTCCTGATCACCGCGCCGGTGGGCCTCTGCTTCCTGCCCGCCTTCCTGGCGATCGGGGTGGCCCCGGTGGTGATCGGCCTCGCCACCGGGCTGCTGAGCGGCAACTGAGACGGCCGGCGAAGACACCAATTGCACGATGGATTCAGGGGGTTGACATGAGTTTGACCAGTATGAGGTTCGCTGATGTGAGGTTCGCCGGCGTCAGGTGCGGTGAGCTGAGGGTCGTGGCCCGGATGAGGGCACGGATGGCCGGTGCGCGGGCCTGGCTGCTCGGCAGGCGCATCCGCGGCGATGCCGGGATGACCACCTCGGAGTACGCGATGGGAACGATCGCGGCATGCGCCTTCGCCGCGGTGCTCTACAAGGTGGTGACGAGCGGAACGGTCTCGAAGGCGCTCGAATCGGTGATCGGGAAGGCGCTCGATGCGCAGTTCTGAGACGACGAGCGATGCGGAGAGGGGGTCCGTGACGGCAGAGGCGGCGGTCGCCGTGCCGGCGCTGGTGGTGTTCACGATGGCGCTGGTGTGGGCCCTGATGGCGGCATCCGCGCAGATCCAGTGCGTGGACGCCGCCAGGGCAGGGGCGCGCGCCGCCGCCCGCTCGGAGCCGGAGGCAGCCGCGCTCGCCGCGGCCCGGTCGGCCGCCCCGCGGGACGCCGAGGTCTCGCTGCTCCGCGAAGGCGAGCTCTGGCGGGTGCGGGTGGAGGCCGCGAGTCCCGGCCCGGGAGCACTGGCGCTCACTCTGACGGCGGAAGCCGTCGCCCTCGCGGAGGACACGGTGGGGAGCGGTGCGCCATGAGGAATCACGACCGGGGGTCGGCGACGGTGTGGGCGGCCATGGCGGCGTGCGCCATGTGTGCGGTCTTCGCCGTGGTGCTCGCCATGGGCCAGGCGGTCGTCGCCCGCCACCGTGCGGGTGCCGCGGCGGACCTCGCGGCGCTCGCGGCGGCGGACCGGGCCCTTGAGGGCGCGGCGCAGGCGTGCGTCGCGGCGGCGGGGGTGGCCCGGGCACAAGGGGCGGATCTGGTGCGGTGCGCGGTGGACGGCGAGATCGCCGATGTGACGGCCCGGGCCGCCCTCGGCCCGTACGCACCGGAGGTCAGATCCCGCGCGGGCCCGCCGGGGTCCCTGGGCCCTTCGGGACCCCCGGATGGCCCACTGCCTCTCAAGCCCTCTCTGCCGGGTCCGCCGATCGGTCCGACGGCGGGTCCGACGGCGGGGCCGGGGGCGCAGCCGGGACCGGGGCCTCCCGGAGGAGGACGGTGAGCAGGCGGACGGCGGCGCGTTTGTGCAGCGGGTCATTGCCGTTGCCGCACTTGGGGGACTGGATGCAGGACGGGCAGCCCGCATCGCACTCGCAGGAGGCGATGGCCTCGCGGGTCGCGGTCAGCCACTCACGGGCGGTGTGGAAGGCCCGCTCGGCGAAGCCCGCGCCGCCCGGTTGGCCGTCGTACACGAAGACCGTGGGCAGCAGGGTGTCCGGGTGCAGCGGGACGGAGACCCCGCCGATGTCCCAGCGGTCGCAGGTGGCGAACAGCGGGAGCATCCCGATGGAGGCGTGCTCGGCGGCGTGCAAGGCGCCGCCCAGCTGCTCCGGGTTCACCCGGGCGGCCTCCAGCTGGTCCTCGGTGACCGTCCACCACACGGCCCGGGTGCGCAGGGTGCGCGGTGGCAGATCGAGCTTGGTCTCACCGAGCACCTCGCCGGTGATCAGCTTCCGGCGGAGGAAGGAGACGACCTGGTTGGTGACCTCGACCGAGCCGTAGCAGAGGCGCCCGGCGCCCCAGGGGATCTCGGTGTCGGTGTCCAGGACGGAGATGGAGGTGGTGTCGCGGGCGGTGGTGGAGTACGGCGGGTTCGCCTCCTCGACGAGGGCGACGGAGTCCTCCAGGTCCAGCTGCTTCACCAGGTACGTACGGCCCTGGTGGAGATGCACGGCCCCGTCGTGGACGGCGGCGTGGGCGGCGGGCTCGTCGACCGTGCCGAGCAGCCGGCCGGTCGCGGCCTCGACGATCTGCACCGGCCGGCCGCCCTCGCCCCTGATGTCGGTGAGATCGGCGGCCCGCTCACGGCGGGTCCAGTACCAGCCGGCGGTGCGTCTGCGCAGCAGGCCCGCGCTCTCCAGCTGTGGCAGCAGCTCGGCCACGGCCGGGCCGAACAGCTCCAGGTCCTGCTCCGTCAGGGGAAGCTCGGCGGCGGCCGCGCAGAGGTGCGGGGCCAGGACGTAGGGGTTGTCCGGGTCGAGAACGGTGGACTCGACGGGCTGCTGGAAGAGCGCCTCGGGGTGGTGGACGAGGAACGTGTCCAGCGGGTCGTCGCGGGCGACCAGCACCGCGAGCGCACCCTGCCCGGACCGACCGGCCCTGCCGGCCTGCTGCCAGAGGGAGGCACGGGTGCCGGGGTAGCCGGCGATGACCACCGCGTCCAGGCCGGACACGTCGACGCCCAGCTCAAGGGCGGTGGTGGCGGCGAGGCCGAGCAGTTCCCCGGAGTGCAGGGCGCGCTCCAGGGCGCGCCGCTCCTCCGGCAGATAGCCGCCCCGGTAGGCGGCGACACGCCGGGCAAGGCTGCGGTCGACCTCGGCCAGGCGTTCCTGGGCGATGACGGAGATCAGTTCGGCGCCGCGCCGGGAGCGGACGAACGCGACCGTACGGACGCCCTGAACGGTCAGGTCGGTGAGGAGGTCCGCGGTCTCCGCGGTGGCGGTACGGCGCACCGGAGCGCCCTTCTCGCCGTGCAGCTCGGTGAGCGGGGGCTCCCAGAGGGCGAAGACGAGTTCGCCGCGGGGCGAGGCGTCGTCGGAGACCTCGGTGACGGGCAGGCCGGTGAGCCGTCCGGCGGCGACGGCCGGTTCGGCGGAGGTGGCCGAGGCGAGGAGGAACACGGGATCCGCGCCGTAGCGGGCGCACACGCGGCGTAGCCGGCGCAGCACCTGGGCGACATGGGAGCCGAAGACACCGCGATAGGTGTGGCACTCGTCGATGACGATGTAGCGCAGCGAGCGCAGGAAGGAGGCCCAGCGGGGATGTGACGGGAGTATGCCGCGGTGCAGCATGTCCGGATTGGTGAGGACGTAGTTCGCGTACTGGCGGACCCACTCGCGTTCCTCGACCGGGGTGTCTCCGTCGTACACGGCCGGTCGCACACGGTTCCCGAGCGGCGCCGCGAGTTCCTTCACGGCACGGCGCTGGTCGGCGGCCAGGGCCTTGGTCGGGGCGAGGTAGAGGGCCGTGGTGCCGCGTCCGTTGGCGGCCTCGGAGCCGTCGAGCAGCGTGCTGAGGACCGGCGCCAGATAGGCGAGCGACTTGCCGGACGCGGTGCCGGTGGCGATCACGACCGATTCACCGTCCAGGGCGTGCTCGGCGGCCGTGGCCTGGTGGGCCCAGGGGTGCTCGATACCGGCCTGCTGAATGGCGTTGATCACTTCCGCGCGGATGCGGTGCGGCCAGACGGCATGGCGGCCCGGCCTGGGGGGCAAGTGCTCCGTATGAGTGATGCGCGCAGCCCGGCCCGCCCCGGCGGTGAGCCGGTCGAGGACCGTACCCGGCGCAGGGCGGGTTCCCCCGCTCTCGGCGGGTCGTCTGGATCGGTGATTCATGGCCATCGGCACCGAGTGTGTCACCGGCGTGACGGACAATGGTCCCAAGGCGTCGTGCATGGCTGCCGGTAAGTGATTGAATGCCATCGCGGCTGGCGATCCGTCCCCTGGCTCCGCCGGGGAGACCGAGGGGCGACCGCTCGATAGCAAGGTGCTGGAGGATCCGTGGACCTGTCCCTGTCGACTCGCAATGTGTCCGGCCCTGGCGGCGACCGCACGGTCGTCGAGGTCGGTGGCGAGATTGATGTGTATACCGCGCCCAAGCTGCGCGAGCAGTTGGTCGAGTTGGTGAACGACGGCAGCTACCACCTGGTTGTCGACATGGAGGGCGTGGACTTCCTCGACTCGACCGGCCTCGGCGTGCTCGTGGGCGGTCTCAAGCGTGTGCGTGCGCACGAAGGCTCCCTGCGCCTGGTGTGCAACCAGGAGCGCATTCTCAAGATCTTCCGGATCACTGGTCTGACCAAGGTGTTCCCCATTCACACCACGGTGGACGAGGCCGTCGCGGCGACCGACTGAGTCGTCACGGCGGTTCCCCGGGGGCTCCGGCTGGTCCGGAGGCTCCGGGGAGTTCCGGAGGAAGGCAAGGGTCCCGGGCGCAAGCCCGGTGCCCCTGAGAAGCACGCTCGCACGCACGTACGTCCGAGGGGGACGCATGGCCACCGTTGAACTCCGCTTCAGCGCTCAGCCCGAGCATGTCAGGACGGCCCGTCTGGTGGCCGCCGCCGTGGCACGCCGGGCAGGAGTGGACGAGGCGGTGCTGGACGAGGTCAGGCTCGCCGTCGGAGAGGCGTGCAGCCGTGCTGTCGGGCTGCATCGCAGCCATGGCATCACCGCTCCTGTTCGGGTCGTGCTGACCGAGGAGGAGAAGACCTTCTCGATCGAGGTCGGTGACGACGTGCCCGTGTCGGGAGGTTCCGAGGGCGCCGCCGGGGAGCACGGTTCCGGCTCGGCACCCTCCGCGGAGCACGATGACGCGGACGCCGACGGCCGGGACGCCATGGGCCTCGCGGTGATCAGCGGGCTCGTCGATGACGTCGAGGTGACGTCGGACGAGCACGGAGGTGTCATTCGGATGAGCTGGCCGACGAATCCGGCCACGATCGCTTCATGACCGGGTGACCGCCCGCGGTGCGTCACGCTGACGGCGCCGCGCTCGCCCGCTTCTCGGAGAGGCCCTGCTGAGCAGGGCCTTTTTCATTTCCCTAGATCATTGATCAAGCGTCAATGCTTTTGCCCCATTACCGCTTTCGGGGGCAATCCTGAGCCGCGATCATTTGCTGAGGAGCGGGCGAAGGTCAATTCCGTTTGTCGCGCACTGTTTTGATCAGGTTCCGCTACCTACAATCCGTCCACATCTTGAGCTCTGAGCGTCAAGGAGGACGAATGGCGGGGCTCTTCAACCCAACCCTGACCGACCACCCCACTACTCTTGCGGCCGCGGTACTCACCGATGACAACCGGATGATCGTCATTGTCATCGCGGCCGTCGCACTGGCGGCGCTGGTCGTCGCGCAGTTGCTGGTACGCCAGGTCCTGGCTGCCGGCGAAGGCACTGATTCCATGAAGAAGATCGCGGGAGCCGTCCAGGAAGGCGCAAATGCCTATCTGGCTAGGCAGTTGCGCACTCTCGGCGTCTTCGCAGTGATCGTTTTCTTCCTGTTGATGTTGTTGCCGGCGGACAACTGGTCGCAACGCGCCGGGCGTTCCGTCTTCTTCCTGGTGGGTGCGCTGTTCTCGGCGGCCACCGGATACATCGGCATGCGTCTTGCGGTACGAGCAAATGTGCGTGTGGCCGCGGCCGCGCGTGAGGCGACTCCTGCGGAAGGAGAGCCGGAAAAGGATCTGACGGCCGTCGCGCACAAGGCCATGAAGATCGCTTTCCGGACGGGCGGCGTGGTCGGCATGTTCACGGTGGGCCTCGGCCTGCTCGGTGCCTCCTGCGTGGTCCTCGTCTACGCCGCGGACGCCCCGAAGGTCCTGGAGGGCTTCGGTCTCGGCGCCGCACTCATCGCCATGTTCATGCGTGTCGGCGGCGGCATCTTCACCAAGGCCGCGGACGTCGGCGCCGACCTCGTGGGCAAGGTCGAGCAGGGCATCCCCGAGGACGACCCGCGCAACGCCGCCACCATCGCGGACAACGTCGGTGACAACGTCGGCGACTGCGCCGGCATGGCCGCCGACCTCTTCGAGTCGTACGCCGTCACGCTCGTCGCCGCCCTCATCCTCGGCAAGGCCGCCTTCGGCGATCTGGGTCTGGCCTTCCCGTTGATCGTCCCGGCGATCGGCGTGGTCACCGCGATGATCGGTATCTTCGCGGTCGCCCCGCGGCGCGCCGACCGCAGCGGGATGACCGCCATCAACCGAGGGTTCTTCATCTCCGCGGTGATCTCGCTCGTCCTGGTGGCCGCGGCGGTGTACATGTACCTGCCGTCGTCGTACGCCGAGCTGAGCGGTGTCACGGAGCCCGCGATCAAGGCTCACCCCGGAGACCCGCGCATCCTCGCGCTCGTCGCCGTCGCCATCGGTATCGTGCTGGCCGCCCTGATCCAGCAACTGACCGGGTACTTCACCGAGACGAACCGGCGTCCCGTGCGCGACATCGGCAAGTCCTCGCTCACCGGCCCTGCCACCGTCGTGCTCGCCGGCATTGCCATCGGCCTGGAATCCGCCGTCTACACCGCGCTGTTGATCGGGCTCGGGGTCTACGGAGCGTTCCTGCTCGGCGGTACGTCGATCATGCTCGCGCTGTTCGCCGTGGCGCTCGCCGGCACCGGACTGCTCACCACGGTCGGTGTCATCGTCGCCATGGACACCTTCGGTCCGGTCTCCGACAACGCCCAGGGCATCGCCGAGATGTCCGGCGACGTCCAGGGCGCGGGCGCGCAGGTCCTCACCGACCTGGACGCCGTCGGCAACACCACGAAGGCGATCACGAAGGGCATCGCCATCGCGACCGCGGTTCTGGCAGCGGCCGCGCTCTTCGGCTCGTACCGCGACGCGATCGCCACCTCCGTCGCGGAGGTGGGCGCGAAGGCCGAGGAGATGAACCTGAGTCTGGACATCTCCCAGCCCAACAACCTGGTGGGCCTGGTCCTCGGTGCCGCGGTCGTCTTCCTCTTCTCGGGGCTGGCGATCAACGCGGTGTCGCGGTCGGCCGGCGCGGTGGTCTACGAGGTGCGGCGGCAGTTCCGCGAGCACCCCGGGATCATGGACTACAGCGAGAAGCCGGAGTACGGACGCGTCGTCGACATCTGCACCAAGGACGCGCTGCGCGAGCTGGCCACCCCCGGTCTGCTCGCCGTGCTGGCCCCGATCGCCGTCGGCTTCACCTTCGGCGTCGGTGCCCTGGGGTCGTACCTCGCGGGTGCGATCGCCACCGGCACCCTCATGGCCGTGTTCCTCGCCAACTCCGGTGGTGCGTGGGACAACGCCAAGAAGCTCGTCGAGGACGGCCACCACGGCGGCAAGGGCAGCGAGGCGCACGCCGCGACGGTCATCGGTGACACCGTCGGCGATCCGTTCAAGGACACCGCGGGCCCGGCGATCAACCCGCTCCTGAAGGTGATGAACCTGGTGGCGCTGCTGATCGCGCCCGCGGTCGTGCAGTTCAGTTACGGGGACGACGCCAACGCGGGCATCAGGGCCGCGGTCGCGACCGTGGCGATCCTCGTCATCGTCGGCGCCGTGTACGTCTCCAAGAGGCGCTCCGTAGCCGTGGGTGACGAAGGCAACGCCGCTGATCGGACGTCGAAGTCACCGGACCCGGCGGTCGTTTCGCAGTAAACGTCCGGCCTGTACGAAACGCCTGCTCACAGCACGGGCGGATGGCGCGGTTCACCGCGGCGTCCGCCCGTTGGCGTGTCCGGGGCCGGCGAGGTCGGTGAGCCTTGTCTCTCTTGGTGTAAATGGCCATAAAGGCCATCCATCCCGACATTTACCACAGGATTGTCGCCCAGATGGCGTGTATGTTCCGGGGCCGAGAGCCTTGGAAGGGACCGATCCGGTGAACAAGAAGCTTGCGGCCGCCGTCTCCGGCGGCGCGGTACTGGTGCTCGCGCTGTCGGGCTGCAGTGAAGACGGTGACAGCGGCAAGGTGGACGCCTGGGCGAAGAGCGTCTGCGACGCCGCACAGCCGCAGATCCAGAAGCGCGCCAACGCCCAGCAGACGATCATTTCGACGTCCGTGGACGGCAAGCCCGCTGACATCCAGACCGCCGACTCCAAGGCGTTCAAGGACATCGCCGACGCCAACAAGGCGCTCGCTGCCGCAGTGCAGGCCGCCGGCTCCCCGCCCGGGGAGGGCCAGGAGACGGTGCAGCAGGACGCGGTCAAGGAGCTCAACGAGACCGCGACCGCGTACCTCGCCCTGAAGAAGCAGGTCGACGCGCTCGACCCGAAGGACCAGCAGAAGTTCGCGGACGGGCTGCAGGACGTCGCGAACGGACTCAAGAAGATCCAGAAGATGGACCAGGACGCCCTGGACAAGCTCCAGGCCGGCGACCTGGGCAAGGCGATGGGGAAGCAGAAGGGCTGCCAGCGGGTCAAGCCCTCGGTGACCGCACCCGGCGACGCGGGGTCCGGCGCATCGAAGCCGGCGAGCGAGCCGTCGAACGCCGCGGGGCCGTCGAAGTCCGCCGGCGCCTCGAAGTCGGAGTCGTCCGAGGAGAAGGCCGAGTAGTCCTGGCCCGCGTTCGTCCCGGGGTTCCCCGTCATCCCGGGACGGCGGTGCGCGTGGCAGCGGGCGCGGAGGCGGTGGCCCCCGGGTGAGAATGGGCGGGTGAGTACGACCAGCCTGGCCGCAGGCCTCCCCGTCCCTGATCAGTCAGCCCGGCTCCGCGACGCCCTGCTCGCCGCCGAATTCACCGTCGACGGGCTGCTCGATCTGCTCGGTGCGCCTGCCTACGCGGCTCTCGCCCGCAGCGAGACCGTCCCGGCCCTGCGCGCCACCCGGGGGGACTCCCCGCTGGAGACGCTCGTACGCCTCTTCCTGCTGCGGGGGACGGTGCCGCCCGAGCGCGCCCGGGCCGCGCTGCCGCTGGACGAGGCGCTCGCCGACGGCTGGGTGGCCGCGGCGGGCGACGGCATCCGGGCCACGGTGGACATCCGTCCGTACGGCGGCCCCGAGGGCCAGGACTGGTTCATCGTCTCCGACCTGGGCTGTGCGGTCGGTGGAGCCGGCGGCGCGAGCGGCCATGACGAGGGCGTCGTGCTCGGCGTCGGAGGCGCGTCCACCACACTCGCCGGGATCACCGTCCGGACGCCCGTGGCGTCCGCCCTCGATCTCGGTACCGGCTCCGGTATCCAGGCCCTGCACGCCACCCAGCACGCCACCCGGGTCACGGCCACCGACCTCAACCCCCGCGCGCTGGTGTTCACCCGCCTCACGCTCGCCCTGTCCGGTGCTCCCGAAGCGGATCTGCGTGAGGGCTCGCTGTTCGCGCCGGTCGAGTCCGAGACGTACGACCTGATCGTGTCGAACCCCCCGTTCGTCATCTCACCCGGCGCGCGACTCACGTACCGGGACGGCGGGATGGGCGGGGACGATCTGTGCCGCTCGCTCGTTCAGCAGTCCGGGGAGCAGCTGAACGAAGGGGGGTTCGCGCAGTTCCTCGCCAACTGGCAGCACGTGGAAGGCGAGGACTGGCAGGAGCGGGTGCGCTCCTGGGTGCCGCGCGGCTGCGATGCCTGGATCGTGCAGCGCGAGGTGCAGGACGTGACGCAGTACGCCGAGCTCTGGCTCAGGGACAGCGGTGACCACCGCACCGCTCCCGAGGAGTACGCGGCGCGGTACGACGCGTGGCTGGACGAGTTCGAGGAGCGCCGGACCAGGGCGGTCGGCTTCGGCTGGATCACGCTGCGGAAAGCCGCGGCGGGGCAGCAGCCGTCGATCGTCGTCGAGGAGTGGCCGCACCCTGTCGAGCAGCCTCTCGGCGAGACCGTGCGGGCCCACTTCGCGCGGCAGGACTATCTGCGCACCCACGACGACGCGGCGCTGCTCGCCGACCACTTCGTGCTCGCCGACGCGGTGGTGCAGGAGCAGGTCGGGCCTCCCGGCGCGGAGGACCCCGAGCATGTCGTGCTGCGCCAGAACCGGGGCATGCTGCGTGCCACGAAGGTGGACACGGTCGGCGCCGGCTTCGCGGGCGTCTGCGACGGCACGCTGAACGCCGGGCGGATCCTCGACGCCATCGCCCAGCTCGTCGGCGAGGACCCGGTCATGCTGCGGGACCGTACGCCGGGCGCGATCAGGGTCCTGGTCCAGGAGGGCTTCCTGGAACCGGTTCCGCAGAGCGACTGAGCGGACGTCCCGGCGCGGGCCCCTGCCCTGGCCGTGCCCTGCCCCGGCGCCCCTGCCCCCGGCCGGGGCACGGCACGCGCCTGGAACCGGGCGATGGGCACGTACCGGGAACCGGTCATCGTTTCCGTACGGAACCGGCCATGGTTCGCACGGGGGTGCGGCCCGCCCGGCCGGTGCCGGTGCCGGAGCCGATGCAGCGGCAGTCCGCGCCGGACCGGACGCCTGTGAAGTTCCGCGGGCCGCCACGTCGGCACCGTCACCGCCGTCGTGCGGAGCCGTCCCCGGAGAATCCCCGTCCCCGCAAATCCGCTCCGGCGGACCTTCCCCGGAAGCCGTTCCTCCGGAAGTCGCCCGGACCGGCGCCGGGCGGGTGAACCCGAGTCGCGTTCACGCGAAGTTCGCGTGGGCGACGCCAGGAGGTGTCAGCCTCGGCCCCGGGGGCATCCCGGGTTCAGGCCGAGGAGTGGGAGACGCGCATGGAGAGCGGTCCGGCGATCTTCGCGGGAACGGCGTTCGCGCTGTTCGGAGTCGCACTGCTGGTGTGGACCGGAGCGCGGGTGCTGCATCGCGCACCGGTCGCGCACGGCGTGAATCCCGCCACGGCCGCGACCCTCACCACGATCTTCGGGGTGGTGTTCCTCGTCCTCGGTGTCTGGTGTTTCAGCCGCCTCTGAGTCCCCTCCCGGCCAGGGGCCCTCTGCTGCATCCTGACGACCGCCATGGGAGTCCGGGCGGCAGGAATGCCCGGAGTCGGGTTACCGTTCGAGTGGCCGTTGCGGGCTTTTGCCGTTTGACACGGGGGCGGGTTGTACCGTCACACTCCGCAGCGACAGCACGTGCAGTACGGCCGTACGCCGTACGTTGTACGCCGTACGAGCCCACCGAGCGTCGACCGGAGAGAAGAGCGAAGTTGTCCCCGACCAGCGAGACCGCACAGGGCGGCCGCCGACTCGTCATCGTCGAGTCGCCTGCCAAGGCGAAGACGATCAAGGGCTATCTCGGCCCAGGCTACGTCGTCGAGGCGAGCGTCGGACACATCCGCGACCTCCCGAACGGTGCCGCCGAGGTCCCCGAGAAGTACACCGGCGAGGTCCGGCGCCTCGGTGTGGACGTCGAGCGCGACTTCCAGCCGATCTACGTCGTCAACGCCGACAAGAAGGCGCAGGTCAGGAAGCTCAAGGAGCAGCTCGCCGAGTCCGACGAGCTCTACCTCGCCACTGATGAGGACCGCGAGGGCGAGGCCATCGCGTGGCACCTCCTCGAGGTCCTCAAGCCCAAGGTCCCGGTCAAGCGGATGGTCTTCCACGAGATCACCAAGTCCGCCATCCAGGAAGCCGTCGCCAATCCGCGCGAGCTGAACAAGCGGATGGTCGACGCCCAGGAGACCCGTCGCATCCTCGACCGCCTCTACGGCTACGAGGTCTCGCCGGTCCTCTGGAAGAAGGTCATGCCCCGGCTGTCCGCGGGCCGTGTCCAGTCCGTGGCCACCCGCCTCGTCGTCGAGCGCGAGCGCGAGCGCATCGCCTTCCGCTCCGCCGAGTACTGGGACCTGACCGGCACGTTCTCCACCGGCCGCACCGGTGACGCGTCCGACCCGGCCGCCTTCACCGCCCGGCTGACCACGGTCGACGGACAGCGCGTGGCCCAGGGCCGCGACTTCGGCTCGGACGGCCGGCTCAAGTCCGCCCAGGTGCTCCACCTCGACGAGGCCAACGCGCGTGCGCTCAAGGCCGCGCTGGAGAACGCGGCGTTCGCGGTCCGGTCGGTCGAGTCGAAGCCGTACCGCCGCTCGCCGTACGCCCCGTTCCGTACGACGACCCTCCAGCAGGAGGCCTCGCGCAAGCTCGGCTTCGGGGCCAAGGCCACGATGCAGGTCGCGCAGAAGCTGTACGAGAACGGCTTCATCACCTATATGCGTACGGACTCGACCACGCTCTCCGACACCGCCGTCGCGGCGGCCCGGGCGCAGGTCACCCAGCTGTACGGCGGCGACTACCTGCCGGAGAAGCCGCGCACGTACGCCGGAAAGGTCAAGAACGCGCAGGAGGCGCACGAGGCGATCCGCCCCTCGGGTGATCGCTTCCGTACGCCGGCCGAGACCGGACTGACCGGCGACCAGTTCCGTCTCTACGAGCTGATCTGGAAGCGGACCGTCGCCTCCCAGATGAAGGACGCGGTCGGGAACTCCGTCACCGTCAAGATCGGCGGCACCGGCTCCGACGGCAGGGACGCCGAGTTCTCCGCCTCCGGCAAGACGATCACCTTCCATGGCTTCATGAAGGCGTACGTCGAGGGCGCCGACGACCCGAACGCCGAGCTCGACGACCGCGAGCGCCGGCTGCCGCAGGTTTCCGAGGGCGACCGGCTCACGGCCGAGGAGATCACCGCGGACGGGCACGCCACCAAGCCCCCGGCCCGCTACACCGAGGCCAGCCTGGTCAAGGAGCTGGAAGAGCGCGAGATCGGCCGCCCGTCGACGTACGCGTCGATCATCGGCACGATCCTGGACCGCGGTTACGTCTTCAAGAAGGGCACGGCACTCGTCCCGTCGTTCCTGTCCTTCGCCGTGGTCAACCTGCTGGAGAAGCACTTCGGCCGGCTCGTCGACTACGACTTCACCGCCAGAATGGAGGACGACCTCGACCGCATCGCACGCGGCGAGGCCCAGGCGGTGCCGTGGCTGAAGCGCTTCTACTTCGGTGAGGGCACGGGCGGAGGCGGTGCGGCCGAGGCCGGGAACGGCGACGGCGACCACCTCGGCGGCCTCAAGGAGCTCGTCACCGACCTCGGCGCGATCGACGCCCGCGAGATCTCGTCCTTCCCGGTCGGCAACGGCGTCATGCTCCGCGTCGGCCGCTACGGCCCGTACGTGGAGCGCGGCGAGAAGGACTCGGAGAGCCACCAGCGCGCCGACGTCCCCGCCGACCTCGCACCGGACGAGCTGACCGTCGAGCTCGCGGAGGAGCTGCTGGCCAAGCCGAGCGGCGACTTCGAGCTGGGCAAGGACCCGCAGACGGGCCACGAGATCGTCGCCAAGGACGGCCGCTACGGACCGTACGTCACCGAGATCCTCCCCGAGGGCACCCCGAAGACCGGCAAGAACGCGGTGAAACCGCGGACCGCCTCCCTCTTCAAGTCGATGTCCGTGGACACGGTGACGCTGGAGGACGCGCTCAGGCTGATGTCGCTGCCGCGCGTCGTCGGCAAGGACGCCGAGGGCGTCGAGATCACCGCGCAGAACGGCCGCTACGGCCCGTACCTGAAGAAGGGCACCGACTCGCGCTCGCTGGAGGCCGAGGAGCAGCTCTTCGCGATCACGCTGGACGAGGCACTGGCGATCTACGCCCAGCCGAAGCAGCGTGGCCGGGCCGCGGCCAAGCCGCCGCTGAAGGAGCTCGGCACGGACCCCGTGAGCGAGCGTCCGGTCGTGGTGAAGGACGGCCGCTTCGGTCCGTACGTCACCGACGGCGAGACGAACGCGACCCTGCGGACCGGCGACAGCGTGGAGGACATCACGCCTGAGCGCGGTTACGAGCTGCTCGCCGAGAAGCGTGCCAAGGGTCCGGCGAAGAAGACCGCCAAGAAGGCCCCCGCGAAGAAGACGGCGGCCAAGAAGACGGCGGCGAAGAAGACGACGACCGCCAAGAAGACCGCCGCGAAGAAGACGACCGCCACGAAGTCGGCGGCGAAGAAGACGTCGGCGACGACGTCCGCGGCCACGAAGAAGACCGCGTCGGCGCGGGCTTCGGCGAAGACGTCGTCCTCGGACGAGTAGCAGGACCTGTTCCGGGCGAGTAGCGGGATCCGGTCCCGGACGGACCGCAGGACCCGTTCCGGAACGAGGAGCAGGGCTTTTCCTGTGTGAGGGGCATCCGTGGACCATCCATGGGTGCCCCTTCGCATGCTCCCGTCGCTGCTCCCGCCGCCCGTTTGTTCGGACTGGGCCTCCGAGGAGCAATGTCCTCCGGATAGGCTGGGCGGATGACGCGAGCCGAGCAGCCAACGGCCCAGAGCCCCACCTCTGACCCCGACGCACGTGCCGCAGACGCACTGATCGTGGACTCACGCGAGCGCGCCGTACGGTCGCTGCTGCGCGTACCCGCGCTGCGCAGACTGTGGAGTGCACAACTCGTCGGCGGCATCGGTGATGCCCTCGCGCTGCTGGTGCTGGTGCTGCTGGCACTTCAGACGGCAGTGGCCGAGGGGGCGTTCGGCGGGGGGTATCGCGGTGCCGCCTTCGCCGTTGCCGCCGTCTTCGGCGCCCGGTTCCTCGCGACGCTGCTCTTCGGGGCCGTGCTCCTGGGCCCGCTCACCTCGCTCACGGCGCCCAGCGGCCCCCTCGACCGCCGGTGGACGATGATCGGGGCGGACGGCGTCCGTATCGCCCTGCTCGTGATCGCCCCGCTGTGGATCGACTGGACGCCGGGCGACGCCGTCGCGTATCTGCTGGCCACCGCCTTCGTCATCGGCGTCGCCGAACGGTTCTGGACCGTCGCCCGGGAGAGCGCGGCGCCCGCGCTGCTGCCCCCGCCCCCGCTCGAGGGCGCGGCCGTACGCCCGCTGCCCGACCACCAGGACGCGCTGCGCCGACTCTCCCTGCGTACCGCGTTCGTGGCCGTCCCGGCCGGCGCCGCGGCCCTGCTCGTCGCCACGCTGATCGGCAATCTGCTCGGCACCGGCATCGAGTGGTTCTCACTGCACCAGGCCGCGCTCGGGTCGTACGTCGCGGCAGGGCTCTTCGCCGCGTCGCTGTCCGTCCTGTCCGCCGTCGAACTTCCGGACGCACAGACCCCGCGCCCCCGCTCCCCGTTGGAGGGCCTGCGCCGTCCGGCCACGGGCAGCGGCCTCGACAAGGGGCGTACCGGCGCGGTCCCGCTGCTGGTCCTGGCCTGCGCCGCGATCGCCGGAGCCATCGCCTCCGCAGTGGCGGTCGCCGTACTGCACACGCGTGACCTGGGCGGCGGCCCGGTCGCCTTCGCCCTGCTCGTCCTCGCTCTGACCGGCGGTACGGGGCTGGGCATCCGCGCCGCGAAGGGTGTGCTGCCCGCGCTGTCGCGCCGGCGGCTGCTCGCGATCGCCATCGCCGTCACCGGCATCGCGCTGCTGACGCTCGGGCTCGTACCGGACACGGCGACGGTCCTCTTCCTCGCGGTCCTCGCGGGCGGAGCGGCCGGTGTCGCCGCGCACACCGGGCACGCGCTGATCGACCTGGAGACCGAGGAGTACCGCCGACCGCGGATCACCGAGCATCTGCAGGCCGTCGTCCGGGTCGCCATCGGGCTCGGCGCGGTCGGCGCTCCGCTGCTCGCCGCCGCCATCGGCCCGCACCGCCTCGCCAGCGGCGACTTCGTCTTCGCACACGGCGGCGCCGCGTTCACGCTGATGCTGGTCGGCGCGCTGCTGCTGCCCGTGGCCGTGATCGTCCTCGCCAAGACCGACGACCGTTCCGGCGTGCCGCTGCGGCGCGACCTGGCCGACGCGGTGCGCCGCGGCGCCGACCCGGCGCAGGCACCCTCGGCGACCGGCTTCTTCATCGCCGTCGAGGGCGGCGACGGCGCCGGGAAGTCCACGCAGGTGGACGCGCTCGCGGAGTGGATCCGCGCCAAGGGCCACGAGGTCGTCGTCACCCGTGAGCCGGGTGCCACCCCCGTCGGCAAGCGGCTCCGTTCCATCCTGCTCGACGTCTCGTCGGGCGGGCTCTCGAACCGTGCGGAGGCGCTGCTGTACGCCGCCGACCGGGCCGAGCACGTCGACACCGTCGTCCGCCCGGCGCTGGAGCGCGGCGCGATCGTCATCTCCGACCGCTACATCGACTCGTCGGTGGCCTACCAGGGCGCGGGCCGCGATCTGTCCCCGACCGAGATCGCCCGAATCTCGCGCTGGGCGACGGACGGACTGGTTCCGCATCTGACGGTGCTGCTGGACGTCTCCCCGGAGACCGCGCGCGAGCGCTTCACGGAGGCGCCCGACCGGCTGGAGTCGGAGCCGGCGGAGTTCCACCAGCGGGTACGGGCCGGATTCCTGACCCTGGCTGCCGCCGACCCGGGCCGCTATCTGGTGGTCGACGCAGGCCAGGAACCGGAGTCCGTGACCACGGTCGTACGGCACCGGCTCGATCAGGTGCTTCCGCTCTCCGAGGCCGAGGTGAAGGCCCAGGAGGAGGCGCGGAAGGCCGCCGCGGAGGAGGCCCGCCGCAAGGCCGAGGAGGAGGCCGCGCGCAAGGCCGAGGAGGAGCGCCTGGAGCGCGAGCGCCAGGAACAGCTCGCCAAGCTGCGTGCCGAGGAGGAGGAGCGCAAGCGCCGCGAGCTGGAGGAAGCGCGCCGCCAGGAGGCCGAGCGGCAGGCTGAGGAGGCCAGGCAGCGGGCCGAGGAGGCGCGGCTGCTGGCCGAGGAGGAACGCCGCCGGCGCGAGGCGGAGGAGAAGGCCCTCCGGGAGGAAGCGGAACGCCGTCGTCGGCAGGCCGAGGAAGAGGCTCGGCTCCGGGCCGAGGCTGAGGAGCGCCGCGTCGAGAAGCAGCGCAAGGCCGAGGAGGCCCTGCTGCGGGCCGAGGAGGCGCGCCGCGCCGCCGAGTCGGCGGCCGCCGCCGCGGCGGCCGTGTCGGCCGCGGAGACGACCGTGTCCACCCCGGTGGCCGGAGCGAACGATGTGACGCAGACGGTGGAGACGCCGCGACCGCGCGTCGGCATGACCAAGCAGGACGAGACGAAGCAGGACGAGGAGACGACGGTTCTACCGCAGGTCCCGGAGGGGACCACGGACGCCGCGCGGGACCGGGCTTCGGAGCCGGCACAGGGCGAGCGACCGGGGGCCGCCGCCGCGGACGAGACCGCGGTGCTTCCGCCGGTGCGGGACGAGCGGCGAGGAGCTGCCGCCGCCGATGAGACCGCGGTGCTTCCGCCGGTGCGGGACGAGCGGCGAGGAGCTGCCGCCGCCGATGAGACGGCGGTCCTCCCGCCCGTGCGGGACGAGCGTCCCGCCGACCGGGTGCCCGAGGGCATCTTCCGGGACGAGCGGCCCGCGAACTCGGACGAGCGCACGCGCGAGCTGCCACAGGTCGACGAGCAGGGCCGTCCGCGCCGCCGGTCCGACTGGGCGGAGGAGACCCCGCTCGACGATCTCCCGACCCTGGCGGACGAACTGCTCGGCCCGCACGAGGACGACGACGAGCGGTACCGGAGGCGTTAGCCGGGCGCTGGCCCTACGGCGCGGCCCTACGGCGCGGTGCGTCGTCGGGGCGGGCGGGTTGTCCACAGGCGGCGGGGGCTGTCGGACCCCTGCTCCACAATGGGAACCCGGTGCAACACCTTCGTAGCCTCGTACGACGTCGGAAGGCGGTGGCGGCAGCATGGCCGTGTGGGACGACCTGGTCGGGCAGGACCGCGTCCAGGAGCAGCTCGCCGCCGCTGCCCGGGACGCCGACGCGCTCGTCACCGCTGTCGCGGCGGGTGAGCAGTCGCCGCCCGTGTCCAAGATGACGCACGCCTGGCTGTTCACCGGCCCGCCCGGCTCCGGGCGCTCCACCGCGGCACGGGCGTTCGCGGCGGCCCTGCAGTGCACCAGCCCGGACCGCGCGATGGGTGGTGCGCCGGGCTGCGGATTCTGCGACGGCTGCCACACCAGCCTGGTCGGTACGCACGCCGACGTCGAGGTCGTGCGCACGGACCTGCTCTCCATCGGTGTGAAGGAGACCCGCGACCTGGTGCGGCGCGCCCAGCTGTCGCCCGCGGTCGGCCGCTGGCAGGTCATCGTCCTGGAGGACGCCGACCGCCTCACGGAGGGCGCGGGCAACGTCCTGCTGAAGGCCGTCGAGGAGCCCGCCCCGCGCACGGTCTGGCTGCTGTGCGCGCCCTCCCTGGAGGACGTGCTGCCCACGATCCGCTCCCGCTGCCGGCACCTCTCACTCCGCACCCCGCCCGTCGCCTCCGTCGCGGACGTGCTGATGAGACGGGACGGGATCGAGCCCGAGGTGGCCGCGTCCGCCGCCCGCGCGACCCAGGGGCACATCGGCCGGGCACGCCGGCTCGCCACGGACGAGGCGGCCCGTGCCCGCCGTGCCACCGTCCTCAAGCTCCCGCTGCGCGTCGAGGACGTCGGCGGCGGCCTCAGGGCCGCCCAGGAGCTGGTCGACGCGGCCGCGGAGGACGCCAAGCAGGTCGCGGAGGAGGTCGACACCAAAGAGACCGAGGATCTCAAGGCCGCCCTGGGCGCGGTGGCGGGTGGCCGGATGCCGCGCGGCACGGCAGGGGCGATGAAGGAGCTGGAGGACAGACAGAAGCGCCGCAGGACGCGCACCCAGCGGGACAGTCTCGACCTCGCGCTCACCGACCTGACCGGGTTCTACCGCGATGTGCTGGCGCTGCAGCTCGGCTCCCGGGTCGCCCTCGCGAACGAGGACGTACGGGACGCGCTGGACCGGGTGGCCCGCGGTTCCAGCCCGGAGGGGACCCTGCGCCGGATAGAGGCGGTCCTGGCCTGCCGTGAGGCCCTGGACGCGAACGTGGCGCCGCTGCTGGCGGTGGAGGCGATGACCATGGCGCTCCGTACGGGCTGACCCACCCCTGTGCTCGAATCACCCATACGGGTGCGAAGGGGCACGATACGGCTCCCGGCGGATAGGCTCCCAGGATGGACAACAGGCAGTTCCTCAGGACCTCCGCCATCGCGTTCGCCACAGCCCTGGGGCTGCTTGTCTCCGGCTGCAGCGGCAGCAGTTCGACGTCGGAGGCGTCCGAACCCTCGGGTTCGTCGTCGGTCCCGGGAGCGGCCGCGCCCTCGCCGGTGTCGACGGCCGAGATGAAGCCGTACTACACGCAGAAGCTGAGCTGGCGGAGCTGCGGCGCGCCCGGCTTCCAGTGCGCCACCCTCAAGGCGCCGCTGGACTATGCGAAGCCGGACGGGCCCTCGATCAAGCTGGCCGTGGCGCGGGTGAAGGCCACCGGGCCGGGCAAGCGGATCGGCTCGCTCCAGGTGAATCCCGGAGGGCCGGGCGGCTCTGCCGTCGGCTACCTCCAGGGGTACGCGGGCGTCGGCTATCCCTCCCCCGTCCGGGCCCGGTACGACATGGTGGCCATCGACCCGCGCGGAGTGGCCCGCAGCGAACCCGTCGAGTGTCTCAACGGGAAGGCCATGGACGCGTACACACAGAGCGACCAGACCCCCGACGACGAGGCCGAGATCAGCAAACTGAGCACGGCCTTCAAGGGCTTCGCGACAGGCTGCAAGAAGCGGTCCGCCACGGTCCTCCCGCATGTCTCGACGGTCGAGGCGGCCCGGGACATGGACATCCTGCGGGCCGTGCTGGGCGACGAGAAGCTGTCGTACGTCGGGGCGTCGTACGGCACCTTCCTCGGTGCGACCTACGCCGAGCTGTTCCCGGACCGGGTCGGCCGGCTCGTGCTCGACGGAGCCATGGACCCCGCCCTCCCCGCGCGCCAGATGAACCGCGACCAGACCGCGGGATTCGAGACGGCGTTCAAGTCCTTCGCCACCGACTGTGTGAAGCGCACGGACTGCCCGCTGGGCACCGCGTCGCCGGCGGACGCCGCGAACCGGATGAAGGACTTCTTCGCCAAGGTGGACGCCGACCCCGTCCCGACCGGCGAGAGCCGTGACCTCACCGAGTCGCTGGCCACGACGGGTGTCATCGCCGCGATGTACGACGAGGCCGCCTGGCCCCAGCTCCGCGAGGGCCTCACCCAGGCCATGAACGGTGACGGCGCCGGACTGCTCGCGCTGTCCGACACCTACTACGAGCGCGAGAGCGACGGCTCGTACTCGAATCTGATGTCCGCCTACTCCGCCGTCAGCTGCCTCGACCTGCCGCCCGCCTTCGCCACCCCCGGCGAGGTCTCCGCATCCACCGCCGACTTCGAGAAGGCCTCCCCGGTCTTCGGCAAGGGCTTCGCCTGGGCCTCCCTGAGCTGCGCCTACTGGCCGACCCCGGCCACCGGATCCCCCCACCGCATCGAGGCGAAGGGAGCGGCCCCGATCCTGGTCGTCGGCACCACGCGTGACCCGGCCACCCCCTACAAGTGGGCCCAGGCCCTCGCCGGCCAGCTCGACTCGGGGACCTTGCTCACCTACGACGGCGACGGTCACACGGCCTACGGACGCGGCAGCGACTGCATCGACACGGCGATCAACACCTACCTCCTGGAGGGCACGCCGCCCTCGTCGGGCAAGCGCTGCAAGTAGCCGCGACGGCAGCCCCTCCGCCCCTCACCGCCGACCCGGCCCACCCCGTCGGGGTGATCACCGGGGCGGTCAGGGGCACCCCGAACAACCCTGTAGACTTAGCGCCGCTGCTGATGCGAGCCTGCTCCTGCCGGAACGGCTCTATCGGCAGCATGCCGCCTTAGCTCAGTTGGCCAGAGCAACGCACTCGTAATGCGTAGGTCTCGGGTTCGAATCCCGAAGGCGGCTCAGAAAGTGCAGGTCAGTGCACACGAAGGCCCTCCGTAAGAGACTACGGAGGGCCTTTTACGTTGCCGAGGGGAACATCCTGGGAACGCGCGGCGCCCCGTATTCAACCCTTCGGGAATCGCAAGGTTGTTTGTCCGGAATGTTATGTGAACGGGAAAGCCTCTGGGCCCATGAAGGCGAGAGCTGCTCCTACGGAGCCGAGGGCTGTGAGCATGACGGCCGTGAACCGTCCTGGCTTCCACTTCATGAAGAATGCCGTGACGAGGAGGATGGCGGAACCGGCGCAGGCGGCGAGATGGACGAGCCATGCCTTCTCTGCGTTGTCCTGGATGAGAAGCTGGTACGGAGCAACCGCCAGGATGAGGGCGATGACTCCCCATTCTTCGCCACCGAGGACTCTCTTTTGCCCAGTGTCTTCCGCTTCCGTGGTGTCTACGATACTCATCTCCCTTTTCCTGTAGGGGCGTTCAGTCACTGGTGATCAATGGTGAGGGACGCTGGCAGCAGGGTGCGGGTTGCCCCGACGGTGGCACTGGCGCACAGGTCAACAAGGCACTGGCCCCGCCCACAGATTGGAGCCGGAAGCACCGAGCGCGCCGAGTGGAAGCCTGCACCCGTTCTGACCTGCCGCGTTCCCTGGGATCAGGCCATGTTGATCAAGATCGTGATGGTCATGCGCTGATTCGTCATGCGTAGGTCTCGGGTTCGAAGCCCGAAGGCGGCTCTTTCGAGGCCCAGCCCGGACACTGTCTGAGCTGGGCTTTCTCGTTTGAGAGGACGTGGCGGAGGCGCGGGGCGCGCGGCCGGGCAGGCGTACTTCCGGCGCCATGCGGTCGAGCTGCACGTGCGCTTGATCGGTCTTTGCCGTGGCCCGGCTGCGATCACTGCGAATCGGGAGCACCTTGGAGGCATGGCGCCGCCCATCGTTGTGCATCGGCCGTCGCCCTCCGGCGGTCGGCGGGTCACCGTGCGTGGAGAGATCCTCGGCCTCGCGCACGATGACCGGGAGGTCATCGAGTTTCTGCGGCGTGCCGGCCTGCCGGACGCCTGGGATCTTCTCGACGATCCGAACTGGGTCGAGTGGCGGGGTGGGCACGCGCATCAGTGGGACGCTGCCTGACCCGCAGGCGAGGGGCATCGGGTCAGCGTCGCGGGTGAGGCGCGTCGAAGGGCGTACCCCCGTAGGTGCCCGGTGCCGTTCGACTCCCCACCGTGTGGGGGAGCGGGCTGTCAGGATGTCCGGATGGAGCCTTCGGAGATCGTGCGCAGCCTGTGGGACCGCATGCAGGAGAGGGACTGGGCCGGGGTCGGTGAGTTGCTCGCCGAGGACGTGGTGGTCGAGTGGCCGGTCAGCGGGGAGCGGATCGTGGGCCGTGACAACTACGTGAGCATCAACGCGGAGTACCCGGAGGGCTGGTCGATCCGGGTGCTACGAGTCGTCGCGGACGGCGGGACGGTGGTGTCCGAGGTGGAGGTGCCGCACGAGGCGATGGGCGTGCACCGGGTGGCGTCGTTCTGGACGGTCCGGGAAGGGAAGATCGTCGAGGGGCGGGAGTACTGGAGCGAGCTGGGTTCGGACCCGTCGCCGCAGTGGCGCGCCGCTTACGTCCAGAAGGTCTGACCCGTAGCCCCCCGAGTCGGGGGTCCTGCGTCCCAACACCCGGGGAAGTCCGCCCGGTCACCCTGTCGTTCTTCGTGGGGCTGTGGAGGCTGTGGGGGTCGCCGCAATGGCGCGCCGCCGACACGGTTCAGACACGATCCGCGAAGCCCCCGGACGACGGCCGGGCGGCCGGAAGCAGCAGACGAAAGCCCCGGTCACTCGCGCGTGACCAGGGCTTTCTCTGTCTCCGAATCCGGCGTGGCGGTGACACTCCCCCGAGTGTGGCCATCCACGCCGAGCACCGTCTCACCGGATCCGACGAGGAGATACAAACAGCCTTCACCAACACATCGCTAACATGTGGCCAACGGTCAGCGCAGGAGGAAGGCAATGCGGTTCGGCCTGCTCGGTCCGCTGACCGTGCACGACGCCGCGGGCGAGATCCGCACGGTGGGCAGCGCGAAGCTTCGTGCGCTGCTCGGCACGCTGCTGCTGCGCGCCAATCGCGTCGTACCCGTGGACGCCCTGAAAGATGCGCTCTGGGGCGAAGAACTTCCCGCCTCCGCCCACGCCTCCCTGCACAACCATGTCACCCGGCTGCGGCGACTGCTGGCCGAGGAGGGCCGGCTGCGGTCCGTGGCGCCCGGCTATGTGCTGCGGGTGGAGCCGGGCGAACTGGACATCGAGTCCTTCGAGCGGCACATCGGCACGGCACGCGCCGCGTACATCCGTGCCGTCGGCCGTGCCGCCGGCCGCGCCCCGCGCCCCGACCCCGCGTCGGCATCGGCGCCGGCGTCCGTACGCAACGAACCAGGCGCGGTACGGAACCAACCAGGCGCGCTAGGGGACGAATCGGACGACGGGCGCGACGACTGGGAGACCGTCGTCGACAGCTCCCGCGCGGCGCTCGACCTGTGGCGCGGCGACCCGCTCGACGGGCTGTACGACCCCGAGGACGGCATTCCGGCTGCGGTGCGCCGCCTGCGCGAGTCGTGGCTGCTGCTCCTGGAGTGGCGGTACGACGCGTTCCTGCAGCTCGGCCGGCCCGACGGCCTGGAGCCGGAACTCGCCGCGCTGACCGCGCAGTTCCCGTTGCGTGAGGTGTTCCACCGGCAGCTGATGCTCGTACTGCACCGCACCGGGCGGCAGGCCGAGGCGCTGGCCACCTACCAGTCGCTGCGCCGCAGGCTCGTCGAAGAGCTCGGCATCGAACCGGGGCCCTCGGTCCGACAGGCGCACCAGGAAGTTCTCCAGGACCCGCGGTCGCCCGGAGACCTTCCGCCCGAGACCCCCGCCTCCCACTCCGCCGCTCACACCGCACCCGCACCCGCGCCCCACACCGCCCCCGCCCAGCTCCCGCCCGCCCCCGCGCACTTCACCGGACGCGAAGCGGTCGTCGCCGACCTGCGCTCCGTCCTCCTCGCCGGCCCCGCCCACCCCGCCGTCGCCGTCGTCAGCGGCATGGCCGGTGTCGGCAAGAGCGCCCTCGCCCTCCACGTCGCGCACAGCCTCCGCGACCGGTTCCCCGACGGACAGCTCCATCTGCATCTGCACGGCGCCACCCCGGGCATGACCCCGGTCGCGCCCTGCCAATCGCTCAACGCCCTCCTGCGGGATCTCGGGATCTCGCCGCGCGCCATCCCGGAACACCCGGACGCGGCCGCCGCGCTGCTGCGTTCCACGCTCGCGCCCACCCGCACCCTGCTGGTCCTCGACGACGCCGCGTCGGCCGCGCAGGTACGGCCGTTGCTGCCCGCCGGTACGGGCTGCGCCGTCATCGTCACCAGCCGCTCCCCGCTGACCGCGCTCGACGGCGCCGCGCGCTTCGCCCTGGGCCCGCTGAGCGTCCAGGACAGTGCCGCGCTGCTGCGCGCCGTGTCCGGCCGCGACGGCCAAGGGCCCGACAGCACCGACGACATGGACGGGCTCGCCGAGCTGTGCGGCCGGCTGCCCCTCGCGCTCCGTATCGCCGCCGCCCGGCTCGCCGCCCGCCGCGCCCTCACCCCCGCCGCCCTCGTGGGTCTCCTCGCCGCCGAGGCCGGCCGGCTCGACCACCTCGAATACGACGACCTGAGCGTGCGCCGTTCCCTGTCCGTCGCGCACGACGCCCTCGACCCCGACGCCGCCCTCGCCCTTCGCAGACTGGGCGTGGTCGACCTTCCGGAGTACGACGCGGCGCTGGTCGCGCAGCTGATGGCGTCCGACGCGTCACAGCCCGCCGCGGACGAACGCCGCGCGGTGGCCGCGCTGGAACGGCTCGTCGACGTCGCGCTGCTCGACGAGGTCGCGTACGGCCGCTTCGTACCGCACGACCTGGTACGGGACTTCGCGCGCGAGCTCGCCGTACGGCTGGACGACGAGGACGAGCGCACGGCCACGGCCGAACGCGCCCTGCGCTGGTACGGGGAGTCCGCCCGGCAGGCGGGGCTGGCCCTGGTCCCCGCCCATCTGGCGGGCAACCGGGTGCCGCCGCCGATCGGCGAGGCCCCGTCCTTCGCCGGCGAGGCCGAGGCGCTCGCCTGGGGCGACCGCGAGCTGCCGGGACTCGTCGCGCTGGCCCAGACGTACGCGCCGAAGTCGCGCACGGCGCTACGGGTCATCCGCGCCGCGCTCCCGTATCTCCAGCGGCGCGGACGCCTCCAGGAGCTCGGCGTCCTCAACGAGGTGGCGCTGGACGCCGCGCGGGAGGCCGGCGATCCCGAGGCCGAGGCGCACGCGCTGACCGATCTCGCCGGAGTGCACTTCATGCGCGGCCACAGCGAGCGCTCGCTCGCGCTCAACGACGAGGCCATCAGCCTGTGGCGCGGACTGGGCGAGGACAGCTGGGTCCAGCGGGGGCTCGCCAACCGGGGCATGCTGCTGGAACGTCTCGAACGGTACGAGGAAGCCGCCCTCGCACTGGAGGAGTCGCTCGCCTGCGCCCACCGCCTCGGCGACGACTACGGGGAAGGGATCATCCTCAGCCACCTCGGCAATCTCCACGAGCACACCGACGCCCGTCTCGCCATCAGCTGCCACGAGCGAAGCCTCGCCGTCGGCGTCCGGCTCGGCAGTTCACTGCTGCGGCACACCGCCCACTGCAACATCGGCTACGCCCGCCTCACCCTCGGCGAGCCGGCCCTCGCCCTGGGCCACTTCGAGGAGTGCCTGGCCATCATCGGCGACGGCGACGAGGGCGACTGGCAGTCCCAGTCCCAGTCCCGGATCGGTCTCGTCCGCGCCCTGCGGGTCCTGGGACGCGGCGCCGCCGCCCTCCGCGAATGCACCCTCGTCCTGGAGCGCGCCGTGTCCCGCGGCGACGAGTTCACCGAGGGGCTGGCACGTCATGAACACGGGCTGCTGCTGAGCGCGGAGGGCCGTACCGACGAGGCGCTCGACGAGTGGCGCCGCGCGTACGCCTCCCTCGACGGGACGGACGCCAAGGCCCTCTCCGAGCTCCGTGAGCTCCTCGGCGAATCCGCCTGAACATTTGCGCAGGTCCATCGCGTCAATGGGGTGAAGGCCAGGAGAGGGGCAAGGGTGGGGACGAGAAGATCCCGGACGGACGAGTTCATGGAGTTCGCGACCGGCCGCACGGGACATCTGTACCGATCCGCGTGCCTGCTCACGAGCGGGGACACCCATCTCGCAGAGGACCTGGTGCAGGAGACGCTCGGGCGGATGTACGGCCTGTGGGGCCGGATCTCCCGGATCGACAACCCCGCGGCGTACGCCCAGACCGTCCTCGTCCGCACCTTCCTCACCCAGCAGCGCAGGCGCTCCTCCACCGAACGCCCGCTGAGCGAACTGCCGGACGTCCCCGCACCGCACAACGGTGGCCTCGACGACGCGGCACTGCGCCTCGCACTCCTCCAGGCCCTGGTGAGCCGGCGCCGAAGGACCGGGCGGTCGTCGTGCTGCGGTACTGGGAGGACCGCAGCGTCGAGGAGACCGCCTCGGCCATGAACGTCAGCTCGGCCGCCGTACGCACGCGGTGCAGTCGCGCCCTCGCCCAACTGCGCGCACAGCTGGGCGGAAGTCTCGCCGAACTGATCGTCGCCCACTGAACGGGTCTCGCGACCGTACGACCTCCTCCTGGCACCTCGACCACGAACGGCGGATTCACCATGCCCTTTGAAGACGAGCTGAGTGAGGCGCTCCGACGCACCGGTGACGCCTTCGAGCCCGACCGCACCGAGCTGACCGTCGGCGGCCTCGTCCGCGGTCGCCGACGGCTGCTCCGCCGCCGCGTCTCCGCGACGGCCGGGGGACTGCTGGCACTCGCCGCGGCCGTGCCGCTGACGGGCATCGGCGACGGGCTCCTCGACGGCCCCGAAGCGGTGTCGGTGGGCGAGCAGAAGCCCACGCCGCTGCCCGTGCGCATCCTCCGCCCGGAGGACTTCCCGGAACCTCAGGCTCCCGACCCCAAGAAGTACTTCAGGGCCTCCGCCTCCCAGATGCTCAAGATCCTCGAGATCTCGCTCCCGGACGGAAAGCTGAGCGGGCAGCGCGGCACGAGCAATTTCGGATCGTTCGGTGAGCCGGCGAAGGCGTCCCTGGTGTACGACGACGGCTTCGGCGGGGGCATGGTGTCCATCGCCGTGAGCCGGATCGACGCGAAGGACAAGAAGTACCGCAAGCTCGTCACCTGCCCGGACAAGAAGACGACTCCGTACGAGAAGTGCAGTGACGAGACCGATGTCCGGCGGCCCGAGTGGGACCCCACGGGTCACATGATGCTGCTGGGGTACGAGGACCCGAAGCGCACCGACGGCGTGAAGCAGTGGAAGTCCGTCGGTGTCTACCAGGAGGGCTATCTCGTCGAGGTGACGGAGACCAATGCCCCGGCCGAGGGCGCGGCGCCCTCCCGGGCGAAGCCGCCGCTGACGGAGATGCAGCTGTCCAATCTGACGCTGTACGTGCAGTCGGCGTTCAACCAGTTCGGCGGGCTCGCCGGAGAGTTCTTCGCCGAACCGAAGGACATCGGCGGCAGCAACGCCGTCATGGACCTGCTTCCCACGCTGCTGCCCAAGGGCATGCAGTCCCGCGGAAGGGGAGGGCTCGGCAACGACGGGTACTCCATCGTCTGGGACGGCAAGGCCAAGACCCACCTGCGCGCGACCATCCAGGGCGGGGTGAAGGGACTGCCCGGCGACGTCTCGGTCCTTCCGGACGGCACCGAGGTGGTGACCTCGCAGAAGGCGGGCAAGGCGAAGGGCGCCGTCGAGTGGACGGTCGACAGCCTCCACCCGAACGGCATGCGCGTCACCGTCACCGCGTACAACTCCGAGTACCCCCACCGCGAACCGGTGCGTGACGAGCCCGCTTTCACGATGGAGCAGTTGCGGGCGCTCGCGACGGACAAGGCGTGGACCACGCTCAAGTAGCGCGAGCGTCACTTCGCGTCGGAGTACCGCTCCACCACCGCCGTCGTGAACGGGAACCGCACCGGAGTCTCACCGAAGGCGATCCGTCCGGCCAGCTCACCGGCCGAGCGGATCGCCCGCACCACGTCGTCGGCCTCGTCGGCCGGGCAGTGCACGATCACCTCGTCGTGCTGGAAGAAGACGAGCTCCGCGCGCATGTCGGCGGTGGCCCTGCGGAGTGCGGCGAGCATCAGCAGCGCCCAGTCCGCGGCGCTGCCCTGGACGACGAAGTTACGGGTGAACCGGCCGCGGGCCCGTGCGTCCGTCGAGGCGTAGCCCGGGGAGAACTCGCCCCGGCCTTCCAACGCGGGGCCCTCGCCTGGGGCCTCCTGCGGGATGCCGGCCTCGTCGTCGTCCCCGCCACCGGCCGCCCGCGGGCTGGTGCGGCCCAGCCAGGTGCGCACGAGGCGGCCCTCCTCGCCGGCGCGGGCCGCGTCGTCCACGTACGCCACGGCGAGGGGGAAACGGCGGCGCAACGCGGCGAGGTTCTTCAGGCCGTCGCCGCTGGTCTGGCCGTAGATGGCGCCGAGCAGCGCGATCTTGGCGTGATCGCGGTCGCCGGAGAACGCCCGGTCCGACAGCCGGGTGTACAGATCGCCGTCGTGGCCCGCGACCTCCATCAGTCCGGGATCGCGGGAGATGGCGGCGAGGACGCGCGGCTCCATCTGGTCCGCGTCGGCGACGACGAGCCGCCAGCCGTCGTCCGCGACGACCGCACGCCGGATCACCTTCGGGATCTGCAGCGCCCCGCCGCCGTTGGTGGTCCAGCGGCCGGAGACGGTGCCGCCGGGCAGATACTCCGGCCGGAAGCGGCCCTCACGCACCCAGTCCTGGAGCCAGCCCCAGCCGTGGGCCGTCCAGATCCGGTACAGCTTCTTGTACGCGATCAGCGGCCGCACCGCCGGATGGTCGATCTCCTCCAGCTCCCAGCGCCGGGTCGACCTCACCTTGATGCCGGCCTGCGCGAACGCCTTCACCACGTCCGTCGGCAGATCCGGGCGCACCCGCCGCCCGAACGCCGTCGAGACCTCGTCCGCCAGTTCGGCGAGGCGGCGCGGCTCGCCACCGCCCGCGTACCGCTCGCCGAGCAGCTCGTGCAGCACCTCCCGGTGGACGTCGGCCCGCCAGGGCAGGCCCACCCGGTTCATCTCCGCGGCCACCAGCATCCCCGCCGACTCGGCCGCGGTCAGCAGCCGCATGCGGCCGGGATGCTCGGTGCCCTCGTGTCTTCGCTGCTGGTCGGCGTAGACCGCGAGCAGGCCCTCGAACGGCACGGACACGGGCTCCGGCTCGAACAGCGACGACTGCGAACCCGGCTCGGCGGCGCGCGGCGGCGGATCGGGCGGCACCGGCGCCTGCCGGAGCCGGGCCCAGGCGGCCGCCGCGGACCGCGGCTCGCCGAGCCGCCCCTCGTGCCCGAGCAGCAGCAGCTCCGCGTCCTCGACGTCGTAACACCGCTCGACGCGCACCCCGGCCGCGAGCAGCCGCGGATAGATCTCCGCCGTGGACCGCCACACCCACCGGCCGACCTCGGGCCGCGACCGCACCGCCCCGACGAGATCCCCCTCCCGCCGCACCTCCCCGGCGGGCAGTCCTTCCGGCCCGAGGGGCACGAGCAACGCCCCGCCGCCCTCGACCGGGGCCAGGGCCCACCGTTCGCTCATGGTTGCGAGTGTGGCACCCACCACTGACAACACCGGCGTGGACGTGTGCGGCCGGCGGTGACGTGTCCTGCGTGCTCCACGCCTCCTGCGCCGCCGCATCGAACGTCACCGTCGCGCTCACGTCAGCGTGCGGACCACCCTCGCCGGGTTGCCCACCGCCAGCACCCCCGCGGGCAGGTCCTTGGTGACCACGGCCCCCGCCCCGACCACCGTGTCGTCCCCGATCGTCACGCCCGGGCAGACGATGACGCCCCCACCGAGCCACACGTTGTCCCCCATCGTGATCGGGTCCCCCTTCTCCCAGCCCTCGCGGCGGCGTCGCGCGTCCAGTTCGTGGGAGGCGGTGAGCAGTTGGACGTTCGGCCCGATCTGGCAGTCCGCGCCGATCGTGATGGGGGCGATGTCGAGGAAGACCGCCCCGAAGTTGACGAACGTTCCCGCGCCGATGCGGATGTGGCTCCCGAAGTCGCACTGGAACGGTGGCCGGATGCGGACGTCCGCGCCGACCGAGCCGAGGAGCTCGGCCAGGATTCCGGCCCGGTCGGCGGACGCGGCACCGCCGTTCGCGTTGTACGCCGCGCAGAGCGCGAAGCGGCGCTCGCTGTCGGCGGCGAGTTCGGGGTCGTCGGGGAGGTACCAGTCTCCCGCCAGCATGCGCTGCTTGTTCTCACCCATGTCCGTCACCGTACGGCCCGCCGGCCGGGCATCGGCGTGATTCCCGCGACCATCGCGACCACCGCGACCACCGTGAGCAGCGCGCACCCGCCGGCCTCCGGGCAGGCGTGGCGCGGCGCGCGGAGCCGTGGGGCGTTCCGGGGCAGGCGTGGCCCTGGCTCCGCGGCGGCCGGGCGGGCTGGCGTAGGCTCGATCGGCGTGAACGTGGTGGAGCGTGCGCTCGGCGGGGCGCTGTACGCCGATGACGACGACGCGCTCGACACCGGCGCCTCACTGCTGGCCGCCGCCCCTGACGCCGACGCGGAACTCGTCAGGCGCGGCGAGGAGTTCGTACGCCGGGCCTGGGAGCGCGGCTGGCAGCCGGCCGATGTCGTGCGGCTCGTCCGCCGCGACCTCGACGAGAGCCATGTGGAGCTGGTCGCGGACCTGGTCGCCGGTGAGACCCGGCGATACGGGAAGGACCTGCCGCCGCGCTGGGAGACGCAGCTCGCCGAGCTGCCGAGCGGGGGCGGGAAGCGGCCCAGTGACCGGTTCTCGTACGCGACGGCGGTGCTGGAGCTGTACCGGCTGCTCGTACGGCTGCCCGCGATCGAGCCGGTCGGCCCGGTGCCGGGAACGCCCGTGCACCGGCAGCCCGCCGCGCGGCACGGCGAGCCGCGCATGCTCACCCGGATCCGCGCACTCCTCGCCAAGGCGGAGGCCACCGGCTTCCCGGAGGAGGCGGAGGCGCTCACCGCGAAGGCGCAGGAACTGATGGCCAGGCACAGCATCGACGAGGCGGTGCTGGCCGCCCGCGCCCACCGCAAGGACGTGCCCGGCGCCTGCCGCATCGGTGTCGACGCGCCGTACGAGACGGCCAAGGCGATCCTGCTCGACGCGGTCGCCTCGGCGAACCGCTGCCGGGCGGTCTGGAACAGCGACCTCGGCTTCTCCACCGTGGTCGGCTTCGAGGCCGACCTGGACGCGGTCGAGCTGCTGCACACCTCGCTGCTGGTGCAGGGCACCGCGGCGATGACCCGCGCGGAGGCGTCCCAGCGCGCGGGCGGACGCAAGCGGACGAAGACCTTCCGCCAGTCCTTCCTGCTGGCGTACGCCCATCGCATCGGCGACCGCCTCGCCCGGGCGACGTCCCACGCGGCGGAGGAGGCGGCCGGCGGGGACCTCCTGCCCGTCCTCGCCGCCCGCGACGTCGCCGTCACGGACCACACGGACCGTCTCTTCCCTGCCACGGTCCGCACCCGTGTCCGAGGCGCCACGGACGAGGCCGGCTGGCACGACGGCACGACGGCGGCCGACACGGCCCACATGCCCTCGCACCGCCCGCCGGACGCCCTCCCGGACTAGCCACCGGACCGATGCGTCAGCCGCCCGCACCGGCCCCCGCCGAGTGTGCGGGCAACGTCACACGCCCATTTTGGGAATGGGGGCCATTTCCATTTGTTATCCCCACATGGCTCACAACGAACTGCGTCCGATCGTCAAGCTCCGCTCCACCGCGGGGACCGGCTATACCTACGTGACACGCAAGAACCGCCGCAACGACCCCGACCGCATGGCGCTGCGCAAGTACGACCCAGTCGCCGGCCGGCACGTCGGCTTCCGCGAGGAGCGCTGACGGAAGATAGGTAGGCGTTTCCCTACGCTTGACGCGTAGGGAAACGCCTACCTATCGTTGATGGCATGACCATCACCCATGCCTCCTTCGTCACGCTCCCGGTCTCCGACCAGGACCGTGCCCTCGCCTTCTACACGGACGTCCTCGGTTTCGAGGTCACCGCCGATCGTCGGATGCCCCCCGGCCGGTGGCTGCAGGTCGCACCCGAGGGCGCGCAGACCGTCTTCACGCTCTCCGGACCTGGCATGGGCGGTTTCGAGCCCGGATCGGCACGGGGGATCATGTTGGTCACGACCGATGTCGACGCCGACTGTGCGAAGCTCGCCGCGGCCGGGGTCACGGTGGACGGGCCCAACGACGTGCCGTGGGGGCGGATGGCAGGCTTCACCGACCCCGACGGCAACGGTCTGATGCTGCTGACGGAGAACGACGGGGCGGAGGGAGCCTGACCCGATGACTGCGACCGGTGTCCGCGAACAGGCTGAGGACCGCATCTTCGCCGCGCTCGCGAACACCACCCGGCGCGAAGTGCTGCGGCTGCTCCGCGAGGGCGGACCCCAGCCGGTCCAGGTCCTCGCCGACCACTTCGACATGCGCCGCCCGAGCCTCTCGGAACACCTCAAGGTGCTCCGGGAGGCCGGACTCGTGTCCGAGGAGCGCTCCGGCAGGCAGCGTATCTACCGCCTCGAGGCCGCTCCGCTCGCCGGTGTATCCGACTGGCTCCATCCGTACGAGCGGTTCTGGCGCGACCGTCTCAAGGGTCTCGGCGAACTGCTGGACCGGATGCCCGACGATGAGGCATGAGTTCCGATCGTGACGACGACCCCACCACCATCAGGGTCGACCAGTTCCTGGCCCATCCGCCGGCCAAGGTCTGGCGTGCGCTGGCCGAGCCCGAGCTCATCGCCCAGTGGCTGATGCCCGGTGCCTTCAGGCTCGAGGTGGGTCACCGCTACACGATGCGGACGCTGCCCAGGCCCGGTACGAACTTCTCCGGCACGGTCGAGGCCGAGGTCCTGGCCTTCGAAAGGGAGCGGATGCTCCGCATCCGCTGGGTCGACCGGCAGTCCGCAGGTGAGAACGCGCGTGCAGCCGGACAGAACGCCGGACAGAACGCCGCGGACTGGACAATCACCTGGACCTTGGATCCGGAAGGGCGTGGAACGCGTCTCTTCCTCGTACACGAGGGTTTCGATCCTGACGACCCGGCGCAGATGAGGGCACGGAAGATCATGGGCGGCGGCTGGCGTGGCCGCGTGATGGTGGCACTGGAGGAGGTCCTGGGCGAGAGCGGGCCCGGGCTGTAATCGAGGGACCACCCCGCGTGCACGTGCATCTGCTCATGCATCCACATATGAACAGAGCTATGATCCGAGACAGTTGACACCTGCACCTTTGTAACTCGGGGAGCGTCCTGTGCACGACGTGTACAACGGCATGGCGGCCACAGAGCTT
The DNA here is from genome assembly GCF_036181745.1 of Streptomyces sp. NBC_00259. Lineage (NCBI taxonomy): Bacteria > Bacillati > Actinomycetota > Actinomycetes > Kitasatosporales > Streptomycetaceae > Streptomyces > Streptomyces sp. NBC_00259. Next base: position 4,378,572 of record NZ_CP108080.1, read on the forward strand.
CACGGAGTCGTCTGGCAGAAGAGCAGGCACAGCAACTCACAGGGATCGTGCGTGGAGTTCGCGAAACTACCCGGCGGGAACGTCGCGGTACGCAACTCGCGCTTCCCGGAAGGACCGGCGCTCGTCTATACACCGGCCGAGATAGAGGCACTGCTGCTGGGGGTGAAGGACGGGGAGTTCGATCACCTCGTCTAAGCCTGCTCCACGGGACAGCACGGTGCGGCCGGCTCCTCAGGGGGCAGGCCGCACGCTCGACTCACTCGGCTCCCGGCTCATTCGGCCACCGGCTCGCCCGGCTCCCGGCTCACTCCGTGGGCAGGAGGAACAGCGCCCAGACGACCTTCCCGGTCAGCGGCCCCGCGAGCGGGTGCCAGCCCCAGCTGTCGCTGAAGGAGTCGACCAGGAACAGCCCCCGGCCGCACTCGGCGGAATCCTCCGCCTCGCCCGCGACGGGGCTCTCCTCGCTGGGGTCGCGCACGGCGCACACCAGCCGGCCCGTCCAGCGCATCAAGTGCAGCCGCACAGGGGGCTCCTGGCCACGCGGGGTGTCCGCGGGCAGGGCGTGCCGCAACGCGTTGGTGACGAGTTCGGACACGACGAGTGCGACGTCGTCGAAGCGTTCGTCGAGCTCCCACTGGGTCAGCGTTCTGCTGGTGAACTTCCGGGCACCGCGTACGGCTTCGTAACGGGCGGGGAGGGCGCAGGAGGCTGAGCTGGACACGGCCGCGGGATCGATCGGCGGAAGGCCCTGCCGTAACGGCTCGAGCATGGTCGATCCATTCGTTCCCATGCGAGGCACTCCCGGGAATCGCGGCTGTGACGCTACAACACGAACGAGCACGAACGAGTACGCAGGTGCGCGGGGTCCATGGTTCCGAATGCGTACATCAGATGCAAGGGCAGATGCACGTGCACGCGCCGGACCTGTCCGAACCCGTGCCGGTTCACACTCATATCTTCCGTGTGCTTCTTGCGCGCCCTTCCCAAAGGCCTCCTCTTTCTGTAATCGATTGAGTACGGGCTGAAGCGTTTTGGTGGCAGAATCCGGGGCTCGGGGTTCGGGGGTGCTCCGAGAACCGATGGCGATGGGGAGGGTTGGAGACGTGACAGCAGCGGAGTCGTGGGGCTACCCCCGGGCCGATGGCCCTGGCGGAGGTTCAGTGGTGCGCCGCATCCTGCTGGGCTCACAGCTGAGGCGGCTTCGTGAGTCGCGAGGCATCACCCGTGAGGCCGCGGGCTACTCGATCCGCGCCTCCGAATCCAAGATCAGTCGTATGGAGTTGGGACGGGTGAGCTTCAAGGCCAGGGACGTCGAGGACCTCCTCACCCTGTACGGCGTCACGGACGATGCCGAGCGCGGCTCGCTGCTCGGGCTGGCCAAGGAGGCCAACGTCGCGGGCTGGTGGCACAGCTACGGCGATGTGCTGCCCGGCTGGTTCCAGACGTACATCGGCCTGGAGGGCGCCGCCTCGCTCATCCGGATCTACGAGGTCCAGTTCGTTCACGGCCTGCTGCAGACCGAGGCGTACGCCCACGCCGTCGTCGCGCGCGGCATGCCCGGGGCGCCGAGCGCCGAGATCGACCGCCGGGTCGCGCTGCGTCTGGAGCGCCAGAAGGCGCTGGTCTCCGAGCGCGCCCCCCGCTTCCACGCCGTCCTGGACGAGGCCGCGCTGCGCCGTCCCTACGGCGACCGGGCCGTCATGCAGGGCCAGTTGCGGCACCTGATCGAGGTCTCCGAGCAGTCGAACATCACGCTCCAGGTCATGCCGTTCAGCTTCGGCGGCCACGCGGGCGAGTCCGGCGCCTTCACGATGCTCCGCTTCCCGGAGTCGGACCTCTCCGACATCGTCTATCTGGAGCAGCTGACCAGCGCGCTGTACCTCGACAAGCGCGAGGAAGTCGCGCAGTACGAAAGGGTGATGGAGCGCCTCCAGGAGGACAGCCCCGGGCCGGCCGAGAGCCGGGACCTTCTCCGTGGTCTACTCCAACTCACCTGACCGGCCAGTACGATGACGTGACATCAGGCTCACTGGTATCTGCACATGCATCTGCTTCCGCGGCCGGTAAAGGGATCTCATGTCCTCCTTCTTCAGCGATCTGGCACTCCAGTACATAGATGGTGAGTGGCGCCCGGGGAGCGGTTCCTGGGACATCATCGACTTCAACCCGTACAACGAGGAGAAGCTCGCCTCGATCACCGTGGCCACGGCCCACGAGGTCGACCAGGCCTACCGGGCGGCTGAGCGTGCGCAGAAGGAGTGGGCCGCCACCAACCCGTATGCGCGACGGGCGGTCTTCGAGCGGGCCCTGAGGATCATCGAGGACCGCGAGGAGGAGATCTCGGAGGCGATCGTCGCCGAGCTGGGCGGCACCCGTGTGAAGGCGGGCTTCGAGCTGCACCTCGCCAAGGAGTTCCTGCGCGAGGCGGTCCAGCTGTCGCTGCGCCCCGAGGGCCGCATCCTCCCGTCGCCCGTCGACGGCAAGGAGAACCGGGTCTACCGGCTCCCCGTCGGTGTCGTCGGCGTCATCAGCCCGTTCAACTTCCCCTTCCTCCTGTCGATCAAGTCGGTCGCCCCCGCGCTGGCGCTCGGGAACGCGGTCGTCCTCAAGCCGCACCAGAACACGCCGATCTGCGGTGGCTCCCTGGTCGCCAAGGTCTTCGAGGACGCGGGACTGCCCGGCGGCCTGCTGAACGTCGTGATCACCGACATCGCGGAGATCGGCGACGCGCTGATAGAGCACCCCGTCCCGAAGGTCATCTCCTTCACCGGCTCCGACCGGGTGGGCCGGCACGTCGCGACCGTGTGCGCGGCCAACTTCAAGCACGCCGTCCTCGAACTGGGCGGCAACAGCGCCTTCATCGTGCTCGACGACGCCGACATCGACTACGCCGTGGACGCCGCGGTCTTCAGCCGCTACGTGCACCAGGGCCAGGTCTGCATGGCGGCCAACCGCATCCTGGTCGACCGCAAGGTGGAGAAGGAGTTCACCGAGAAGCTGGTCGCCAAGGTCCGGACCCTCAAGGTCGGCGACCCCGCGGACCCCGGGACCCACATCGGTCCCCTCATCAACTCCCTGCAGGCCGAGGCCGTGTCGAGCCTGGTCGAGCAGTCCGTCGAGGCAGGCGCGACGGCCCTGCTCCGCGGCCGGACCGAGGGCAATCTGGTCTCCCCGTCCGTGCTGACCGGTCTCGCGCCCGACTCGCCCGTCCTGTCCCAGGAGATCTTCGGTCCTGTGGTGCTCCTCGTGCCGTTCGACGGTGAGGAGGAGGCGGTCCGGATCGCCAACGACACCCCGTACGGGCTCAGCGGCGCCGTGCACACCGGGGACATCGAGCGCGGCGTGGCGCTCGCCCAGCGGATCCACACGGGAATGATCCACATCAACGACTCGACCGTGCACGACGAGCCCATCGTGCCCTTCGGCGGCGAGAAGGCCTCCGGCCTCGGGCGGCTGAACGGCGAGGCGATGGTCGAGGTGTTCACCACCCAGAAGTGGATCTCGGTCCAGCGCGGGCGCTCGATCTTCCCGTTCTGAGAGCCCTCCGGGCACCGAGGAGCGTCCCGAGGACTTGAGGACAGAGGCTGACCGCAAGGGTTCGTAGTGTCGGTGGTGTCAGGGCGGCCGCAACGGCGGCCGCGCCGGTCCCTACCCGAAGGCGGACCCCATGGTCACTCACGTTCCCGCAGAGGCCCACGGCGACGAGCGCGGCGCGCTGCTCAACTTCGTCGAAGCGCAGCGCGGAGCGATCCGCCGCTCGGTGCTCGGCCTGACCGAGGAGCAGGCGGCGAGCCGCCCCAGCGCCAGCGAGCTGTCGCTCTCCGGACTCCTCAAGCACGTCGCGGAGACCGAGCTCAACTGGCTGCGGATGGCGCAGCAGAAGCCGAACGAGCGGCAGCGCACCGAGGAGACCTGGGGCGACAGCTTCCGGCTCGTCGACGGCGAGACGGTCCCCGAGGTCCTGATCTTCTGGGACGGGGTCGCGAAGGAGACCGAGGAGTTCATCCGTTCGGTGCCGAGCCTCGACGACACCTTCCCGCTGCCCGAGGCGCCGTGGTTCCCCAAGGAGGGCCGGGTCTCCATGCGCTGGCTGCTGCTGCATCTGGTCGAGGAGACCGGCCGGCACGCGGGCCACGCGGACATCATCCGCGAGTCGCTGGACGGCAAGGGTGCGTTCGACCTGGTGGCCATGTCGAGCGACGCTTGATGTATGAGTGACGAAGCAGGAGTGGCCCCGATCGTCGTCCACGGTGTCATCCCGGGCGATCCGCCGTTCCGGATGGTGGACATCAACGGGGAGACGGTCGGGACCGCGCACGACATGCTCGACGTGATCCGGCTCGCGCACGCGGCGGGGCTGGATCATCTCGACCTCGACGATCCCGCGTTCGTGCGCTGGGTCGGCGGGGGCAAGTACAAGTGGGTTCCCTGAGCGGGGCCCAGGAACGCCCGAGGGCCGGACGCGTACCCTAGTCAAAGTTGAATAGGAGGGTACGCGCATGTCAGCGATCCGGCTTCTGGTCCTTGGCGCGGTGCGCCAGCACGGCCGCGCGCACGGCTATCAGGTCCGCAACGACCTGGAGTTCTGGGGCGCGCACGAATGGTCGAACGCCAAGCCCGGATCGATCTACCACGCACTCAAACAGATGGCGAAGCAGGGGCTGCTGCACGCTCATGAGATCGCGCCGTCCACGGCCGGCGGTCCGCCGCGCACGGAGTACGAGATCACCGAGAGCGGCACGAAGGAGTTCTTCGCGCTTCTGCGCGAGGCGCTGACCTCGTACGACCAGAAGGTGGACGTGCTCTCGGCGGGGATCGGCTTCATCGTGGACCTGGAGCGGCACGAGGCGGTGGAGCTGCTCCAGGAGCGGGTGCGCAGCATCGAGGAGTGGCGTGCGTCGGTCACCGAGTACTACACCCCTGAGGACGGGCCCGAGTCGCTCGGCCACATCGGCGAGATCATGAACATGTGGGTCCACTCGGCGGACGCCGGTGCGGCCTGGACGCGCGGCCTGATCGAACGGATCGAGGGCGGCGCGTACACCTTCGCGGGGGAGGGCGAGCCCTTCGTGGGGGTTCTCGCGGAGGGGCAGGAGAACCCGTACGCGACAGGTGTCCCGCATGCGGGAGATCAAGCCTAATCAAGTTTGACCAGTGGCGTCCGTGGGTTTACCTTTCCTCGGGTAGTCAAGTTTGACTACGCGATCTCGGGCTGGACCGGAGCGCGGAGGAGACGGATGACGGACGCGATCGTCGTCGAGGGCCTGCACAAGGGATTCGGCGGCAGACAGGCCCTGGACGGGCTCGACCTGGTGGTCGGCAGCGGCACGGTGCACGCGGTGCTCGGGCCGAACGGAGCGGGGAAGACCACGGCGGTACGGATCATGGCGACGCTGCTGCGCCAGGACGCGGGCGTGGTGCGCGTGGCGGGGCACGACGTACGGACACAAGCCGCAGAGGTACGGCGGCGCATAGGCCTGCTCGGGCAGCACGCGGCGGTGGACGAGGAGCTCGGCGGCCGGCAGAACCTGGAGATGTTCGGGCGGCTGCACCACCTGGGCGCGCGGCGGGCGGGGACGCGGGCGGACGAGCTGCTGGAGCGGTTCGGGCTCGCGGACACCGGCCGCAAGGCGGTCAAGCGGTACAGCGGCGGAATGCGACGCCGGCTCGACCTGGCCGCGTCACTGGTCACCGAGCCCCAGGTGCTGTTCCTGGACGAGCCGACGACGGGGCTCGACCCGCGGGGACGTGCCGAGGTGTGGGAGTCGGTGCGCTCACTGGTCGGCGGCGGGACGACCGTTCTGCTCACCACGCAGTATCTGGAGGAGGCGGACCAACTGGCCGACCGCATCTCCGTGATCGACCAGGGGCGGGTCGTCGCGGACGGCACGGCCGACCAGCTCAAGGCGAAACTGGGCGGTGACCGGATCGACGTGGTCCTGCGGGACGCGGCCGACCTGGCGCGCGTCGCCGCCCTGCTGCCCGGTGACGCCGCCGTCGACCAGGACCGGAGGCTGCTGAGCGCGCCGGTCGACGACCGGATGGCGGCGCTGACCGAGACCGTGCGCGCGCTGGAGGAGGCCGGGATCGAAGCCGAGGACATCGCGCTGCGCCGGCCGACCCTCGACGAGGTCTTCCTGCACCTGACGAAGGAGGCCGCGGCGTGAGCACGTACGTCCTGACCGACTCCTGGACCATGACGCGGCGCGAACTGGCCCACTGGGCGCGGCAGCCCGTGGAGGTCCTCGTCGGACTCGCCTTCCCGGTGATGCTGTTGCTGATGTTCGGTCATCTCATCGGCGGCGGGCGCGACGTCGAGGGGGCGTACATCGCCTTTCTCGTCCCCGGGATGCTGGCGCTGACGATGGCCTTCGGCCTCGACGCGACCATGACGGCCGTCACCCAGGACCTCGGCAAGGGAGTGATCGACCGGTTCCGGTCGCTGCCGATGGCGGACTCGGCGGTACTGGTCGGCCGCAGCGTCGCGGATCTGCTCCAGTCGGCGCTGAGCCTGATCGTGATGACCGGTGTCGCCTACGCGATCGGCTGGCGCTGGAACGGCGGATCCGCTGCGCTGCTCGGCGCCTTGGGCCTGCTGCTCCTGCTGCGCTTCGCGATGCTGTGGCTCGGCATCCATCTGGCGATGGTGGCGGGCAGACCGCAGCTGGTGCAGGCCGTGCAGATCCTGATCTGGCCTGCCGGTTTCCTCTCCAACGCGTTCGCCACGCCCGCGTCGATGCCGGGCTGGCTGGGCACGGCGGTCGAGTGGAACCCCCTGTCGGCGACGGCGACCTCGGTACGGGAGCTGTCGGGCATCGCGGCCGGCAGCGGCTCCTGGGCGGCCGAGCACGCCCAGCTTCTGGCGCTCGCCTGGCCGTTGCTGCTGGTCGCGGTGTTCTTCCCGCTGGCGGTGCGCCGCTTCGTACGGCTGAGCCACTAGCTTCCGGGCGGGCGGGGACGCGGCATCTGCCGCGTCCCCGCCCGCGCCGCCTCAGTGGTGGAAGCCGGTCGCCGCCGCCTTGTCCTTGCTCAGCGGGGCGCTCTGCTCCCGCAGGTCGGGCATGATCCGCGCCACGTCCTCCACGAGCAGTTCCGCGAGGTCCGCCGAGAACCCGTTGCGGCAGACGAAGCGGAGGACCGACAGGTCCTCGCGGTTGGGCGGGAAGGTGTACGCGGGGACCAGCCAGCCGTTCTCCCTCAGCCGCCGCGAGACGTCGAAGACGTCGAAGTTCGTGATGTCGGGGGCCGTCGTGACGGCGAAGACCGGCAGCTGGTCACCTCTGGTGAGCAACTGGAAGTCGCCGAGCGCGTCGATCTGTTCGGCCAGGCTTCGAGCCACTTCCCGGGTCGTCTGCTGCACCGCCCGGTAGCCCTCGCGACCGAGCCGCAGGAACGTGTAGTACTGCGCCACGACCTGGGCCCCGGGCCGCGAGAAGTTCAGTGCGAACGTGGGCATGTCGCCGCCGAGATAGTTGACCCGGAACACCAGCTCCTCGGGCAGTTCCTCGGGCGAGCGCCACAGCGCCCAGCCCACACCCGGGTAGACCAGCCCGTACTTGTGGCCCGAGGTGTTGATGGAGGAGACCCGAGGCAGCCGGAAGTCCCAGACCAGGCCCTCGTCCACGAACGGCGCCACCATCGCCCCGGAGGCACCGTCCACATGGACCGGGATGTCCAGGCCCGTGCGCTCCTGGAGCGCGTCCAGTGCCGCGCAGACCTCGGCGACGGGCTCGTACGAGCCGTCGAAGGTGGAGCCCAGGATGGCGACCACCCCGATCGTGTTCTCGTCGCACAGCTCGGCCGCGGCCTGTGGATCGAGGTGGAAGCGGTCTCCCTCCATCGGGACCAGCCGCGGCTCCACCTCCCAGAAGTTGCAGAACTTGTCCCAGCAGACCTGCACGTTGATACCCATGACGAGATTCGGCCTGGCACCGGGACCGGGATACCGCGAGCCCTCCGCCCGGGCCGCGGCCCGCTTCGACCACCGCCGCTTCAGCGCCAGCCCGGCGAGCATGCACGCCTCGCTCGACCCGGTCGTCGAACAGCCCACCGTGGACGACGGGTCCGGCGCGTGCCAGAGGTCGGCGAGCATCGCCACGCACCGCCGCTCCAGCTCCGCCGTCCGCGGGTACTCGTCCTTGTCGATCATGTTCTTGTCGCGGCACTCCGACATCAGCACGGCGGCCTGTGGTTCCATCCACGTCGTGACGAACGTGGCCAGGTTCAGCCGTGAGTTGCCGTCCAGCATCAGCTCGTCATGGACCAGCTGGTACGCCGTCGCGGGTGGCATCGGCCGTTCCGGCAGCCGGTGCCTGGGCGGTGCCGCCATCATGTCGCCGACCGGGTCGGCCGCCCCGTAGAAAGGGTTGATCGAGAGCCTGCGCAGCTCCTGGCTGTCCTGGCGGCGTTTGCCGCCCTTGTGCAGAGCCATGTGTGACTGCCTTTCAGCGTCGTTCAGCGCAATGGGGTGCCGTCGTCGTGGAGTTGCATCTGGGGCCGTCCGGTCACCAGCAGCCAGGCCGGGAGCAGGGCGACGCACAGCAGCGGGAGCACATGCGGGTCGGCGGCGAGGATCGCCGCCGTGAACAGGCTCAGCCAGCCCTGCCGGGTCACGGCCAGCAGCACCCCGAGCACCGAGCACACCACCGCGAGCGTCGGATGTACCTCGGGTACGAGCGCACTCACCCCGAGGCCGAGGGCCACCCCCACGAAGATGCTCGGGAAGATCCGGCCGCCCCGGAATCCGCACGCCGCCGCGACCGTGAGCGCGGCCACCTTGACGACCGTCATCAGCGCGAACTGCCCGGACGACCAGCCCGAGGGGTCCGCCGCCAGCGTCTTCACCTCGGAGAGCCCCTTGAAGAGCGTCAGCTGCCCGCCGAGCGCCCCGAGCAGCCCCAGCACGAGTCCGCCTGCGGTGAGCGCCAGTACGGGGTGCCCGAGCCGCTTGAAGGCGGCGTGGAGGTACGGGAAGGCGTAGACGGCCGCCATTCCCACCAGCGCGCCCAGTGACGAGACCACCAGCGCCGCGGGCACATCGCCCCATCGTGATCCGCTGAACGCCGGCAGCGCCAGATCGAACGTCGGGTGGGCGATCAGCACCGTCGTCAGCGCGCCGGCGCCGCCCGCGATGAGCGGGGCGAACAGCTTGTTCCACAGCGCGCCGGGTGCCGGCCGCGCGGCGAGCGCCTCGGTGAGGATCAGTGCGGCCGCCACCGGTGTGCCGAAGAGCGCCCCGACCGTCCCCGCGGCCGCCAGTGCCGCCCAGAGGTCCGCGTCCGTGCCGCGTATCGCCCTGCCGCCCAGCCAGGCCGCGAGTGCGATGTTCGCGGCCGTGATGGGGTTCTCGGGCCCCAGGCTCACCCCGCCCGCGAGCCCGAGGATCGCCGCCAGCAGCAGGCTCGGCACCACCCTGGCGGGCAGCGGTGGGTCGACGAGTCCCATCGTGGCCGGATCGGGACCGGCGTGCCCGTACACCTTCCACACCACGAGCCCCACCGCGAGGCCGGTGGCCGTGAGCACGGTGATCACCCAGAGGACCGAGTAGCGGCCGATGCCGAGCGCGTCGGGCAGAACCTCCCACAGGACGTCCTTGAGCTGGTCCGAGAGCTCGGTGAGCCCCAGCAGGAGCAGGCTCGACGCGATGCCGACGACGAACGCCGGGACGATCAGCGGCAGCAGGGCGCGCGCCGGGGTGGCTGCCGGGGCGTGCTCGGTCGTCGTCACGGGCCTCACGATAACGGCCCAAATCGTGCATATGGCGCGTAATCAAAGGGTGTGCACGGCACGTGGCGTGGGGCTGCCGTCAGGTTCGCGCGATCACCACCGCGGTCCCGTACGCGCACACCTCCGTGCCCACGTCCGCCGCCTCCGTCACGTCGAAGCGGAACATCAGCACCGCGTTGGCGCCCCGCGAGCGTGCCTGCTCGACCAGTCGCTCCATCGCCTGATTGCGGGTCTCCACAAGGGTCTTCGTCAGACCCTTCAGCTCACCGCCGATCATCGACTTCAGGCCGGCGCCGATCTGGCTGCCGAGATGCCGCGAACGCACCGTCAGCCCGAAGACCTCACCGATCACCTGCTCCACCCGGAACCCCGGGATGTCGTTCGTTGTGACGACCAGCACATCGGCGTTCGGGCCCTGCCCACCGCCGTAATCCTCGATACCCATGGCCACAGCCTTGTGGCCATCCGTTCACCCCGCATCCGGAGAGGGCAGGTGGAACCGGCCGCCCCGCCGATGCGTTGATAGTTTTGGGCAGCCGCCACGCCGACGACTATCACCACAGGAGCCCGGACCTCGTGAACACCCTTGCGCTCGGACCGAGCTGGCTGGACCCGGACTATCTGATCACCACCTTCGGGCTGATCGGTGTACTCATCATCGTGTTCGCCGAGTCCGGTCTGCTGATCGGGTTCTTCCTGCCCGGCGACTCGCTGCTGTTCACGACAGGTCTGCTGGTCACGACGGGTGTGATCAAGCAGCCCCTGTGGATGGTCTGCGTACTCGTCGTGCTCGCCGCGATCATCGGCGACCAGGTGGGCTATCTCTTCGGCCGGAAGGTCGGCCCCAGCCTCTTCAATCGCCCCGACTCCAAGCTCTTCAAGCAGGAGAACGTGGAGAAGGCGCACGACTTCTTCGAGAAGTACGGCCCGAAGTCCCTGGTCCTCGCCCGCTTCGTGCCGATCGTGCGGACGTTCACGCCGATCGTCGCCGGTGTGAGCCGGATGAACTACCGCTCGTTCATCACGTTCAACATCATCGGCGGTGTGCTCTGGGGCGCGGGTGTGACCCTGCTCGGCGCCGCGCTCGGCAAGGTGGACTTCGTCCACAAGAACATCGAGGCGATCCTCATCGCCATCGTCCTCATCTCGGTGCTCCCGATCGTCATCGAGTTCCTGCGGGCCCGTTCCAAGGGCAAGAAGGCGGCCGCGGCCGCCGACGCGGAGGACGTTCCGCCGTCCGGCCAGCGCGGCCGCCACGCCAAGCGCTGAAGCCGTAGCTCTCCTGCCCCCGGGTCCACGTGGGCCCGGGGGCCCGGTCAGAAGCCGCGTGTGCGCTTGGCCGCGCGGCGGCGGCCCGCAGCCGCGGGGCTGCGCAGGAACATCCGGGCGATCTCACCACCGAGGTTCACGCCGATCGCGATGGCCAGGGCCAGCGCCGCGGCCCTCGCCAGCGAGGCGAAGCCCTGGTCCATGTTGTTCTGCGCGATGTGCAGCACGCCGAAGTACGTGGCGCTACCCGGCAGCAGCGGGCCGATCGCCGCCGTCACGTACGGCAGTGACGAGGTGTGCTGCACACGGGCCAGCAGCTGCCCGAACAGGCCGACCAGCCCGGCCGCCACCGCCGTCGCCAGCACCGACGAGCCACGCGCCGTCACCGCGATCGACGCGAAGATCACCCATGCCACTCCGCCGTTGACTGCTGCGATCAGCACCGTGGAACGGTCCTGCTGGAGCAGTACGGCGAAGGTCAGACACAGCGCCATCGACGCCAGGATCTGCACCACCGGCCGCTCGACGATGCTCAGCGACCCCTCCGGACTGAGGTTCGCCTCGAACTGCACGCCGATGTACAGCACCGTGAGCACTCCGACGACGATCGCCACGAAGAAGTAGGCGACCTCCAGCAGTCGGGCCGACGCCGTGATGTAGAAGCCCGTCAGCCCGTCCTGCACCGCCGCCACCAGAGCCCGTCCCGGGATCAGCGCGAACAGCCCACCGGTGATGACCGCGGACGGCCGCAGGTCCGTGTGGAGCGCGCTGAGCGCCACCCCCATCGCGGCCGGCGGCATCGCCGCCACCACGAACTGGTAGAACTCCGGCAGCCCGCGCCCCGCGCACAGCCACGCCAGCCGGTCGCCCAGCATCGCGCCGACCGCCGCCGCCACGAACACCAGCGGGCCACCGCCGACCAGCACGGACGCCGAGCCGGCGAGGACGCCCGCGGCGAGCGTGAGGACCCAGCCGGGGTACGGGTGCCGGTTCCTGCGGATCTCGGCGAGCCGCCGGTAGGCCTCGTCCAGCCTGACGTCGTGGTCCTCGGCGCTGATGTCGGCGACCAGCTGGTAGACGGCCGCCAGCCGGGTGTAGTCGGTGACCCGGCGCCGTACCGTCCGGTTCGCCGTCACCGGATCGTCGACGAGCGACGGCTGGTACGTGATCGACAGCAGGGTGAACGTGACGGTGGGCTCGCAGGCGTCGAGCCCGTACGAGCTCGTGATCGCGAGCATCGCCGCCTCGACGTCCTCGGCGCCCTGACCGCCCGCGAGCAGCAGCTCGCCGATACGCAGCGTCAGGTCGAGCACGCGCGGCACCGCGGGCCCCGACTCGTCGTGCCGCTGGGCGGGCTCCGGCGCCGGCCGCTCGCTGACCGGAATCCGCAGCATCGTGCGCATCCGGTCGTGCCAGGGCGCGTCCTTGGACAGCTGGACCACCGGGATGCCGTGCGCGGGCGTGTACGCCGGCGGGGACGCCTTCGCGCGGTACGTGGACGGCGGCGCGAAGGCCGAGCCCTCGGGTTCGCCCGCCGGCTCCGTGGACAGTCCGTCGGGAACGGCGAACTCGGAGGACGGATGGTCCTCCTCGGGCGGTCCGGGCTGGTCGACACCCTCCGGCGGGGTGAAGGCGCTGTGCGCCTCGTCGGACTGCGGCTTCCGGTCCTCCCCAGGACCTTCCGGCTCCGCAACCACGCTCTACCGTCTCCTCGCGTTCGTGTACGGCGTGTGTGCGCTCAGTATGCGACGGGCGGTGCACCCCGTGTGGGGTGCACCGCCCGTTACGTCTGCCGGGGGCGCGTCAGTGCGCGCCGCCCTGCGCCTCAAGACGCTTGTAGGAGGCCTCGATCTCCGCCTCGGCCTCGGTGCGGCCCACCCAGTTCGCGCCCTCGACGGACTTGCCCGGCTCCAGGTCCTTGTAGACCTCGAAGAAGTGCTGGATCTCCAGGCGGTCGAACTCCGACACGTGGTGGATGTCCCGCAGGTGCTCCACGCGCGGGTCGGAGGCCGGGACGCACAGCAGCTTGTCGTCGCCGCCGGCCTCGTCCGTCATCCGGAACATGCCGATGGCGCGGCACTTGATCAGGCAGCCGGGGAACGTGGGCTCGTCCAGGATGACCAGGGCGTCCAGCGGGTCGCCGTCCTCGCCCAGGGTGTTCTCGACGAAGCCGTAGTCGGCCGGGTAGCTCGTCGAGGTGAAGAGGCGACGGTCCAGACGGATCCGGCCGGTCTCGTGGTCCACCTCGTACTTGTTCCGCGACCCCTTCGGGATCTCGATGGTGACGTCGAACTCCACGGGTGGCACTCCTCCATGATCAACACATATGTAGGTGACGCGGCTATCCGCTATCCGCAGTGATTAAGTGTCCCCTACGCAGGTGGGTGATCGCGAAAGGGGCTGGTCAAGGGTGCCCGACCGAGGAACATGGCAGTTCACGGCAGGTGCGGCCGTGATCGGCCTGGCCATCGCGGCCGCGGCGGTGACCGCGGCCGGTCCCTGGGACTCCGGTCAGCGTAAGGCCGAGCGTGACCGCGCGGCTTCCCTGGGCCGTACAGGTGGCACACATCACCAGGCGCCGGGACGGGGCGTGGACGCGGCGGAAGCGCCCGGGCCCGCGCCCGCGCCGAGCGCCCCCGGCGTACTCGCCGCCGCGCCCGCCCCCGTCACCCGGTCCGACACCGGGCCCGCCGACCCGCCCGCCACGTCGTCCGCCTCCGTGGCCAAGGTCCTCGCCCCGCTGCTGGACGACCCGGCGCTCGGACCGGTCCGTACCGCCTCGGTCGTGGACGTCGGCACCGGGAAGCAGCTGTACGGGCGTGGCGCGACCACGCCCATGACTCCCGCGTCCACGATCAAGATCGCCACCGCCGCGGCCGTGCTGTCCGCGACCGGCCCCGACCACCGCATCCCCACCACGGTCGTCGCCGCATCCGACTTCCACGGGATCACCCTGGTCGGCGGCGGGGACCCCACCCTCGACATGCCCCGGCTGCGCTCCCTGGCCGACCGCACCGCGCACGCCCTGCGCGACCGTGGCGTCACCACCGTCCGCCTCGCCTACGACACGACGCTCTACAAGGGCCCGGTGGCGCATCCCATCGGCGCCGGCAACGACAACATCGCCCCCGTCACGCCCCTGATGCTCAACGAAGGGCGCCTCGACGACTCGACGGAGGGCAGCGCCGACCGCGGCGCCGATCCGGCGGGCGACGCGGCCCGCGCGTTCGTCGGACTGCTGAGCGAGCGCGGCGTGAACACCGAGGCGGGGCCCACTTCGGCCAAGGCCCCCGCCAAGCCCTTCCCCCTCGCCACGACCCACTCCGCGCCGGTCTCCGCGCTCGTCGAGCGCATGCTGACCAACAGCGACAACGACATCGCCGAGGCACTGGCCCGGCAGACCGCGATCGCCGGGGGCCGGCCGGCGAGCTTCGCCGGGGCGGAGGCCGCCGTCACCGAGCAGCTCAAGCGGCTGAAACTGCCCGTCGCCGGCGCCCGGTTCGCCGACGGCAGCGGGCTCAACCGCGCGGACAAGGTCTCCGCGGCGTTCCTCACCGCCGTCCTGAGCCGAGCCGCCGACCCCGCCCACCCCGAGCTCCGCCCGGTCCTCACCGGACTGCCCATCGCCGGCTTCACCGGCACCCTCAGCGGCCGCTCCTCGGCCGGATCCGCCGGCCTCGTCCGCGCCAAGACCGGCACCCTCAGCCACGTCGACACGCTCGCCGGCACGGTCCTCTCACGCGACGGCCGCCTCCTCGCGTTCGCCTTCCTCGCGGGTGACACCTCCTCCGCCTCCGTCGCCCGCCCGGCCCTGGACCGCCTCGCGGCGGCCCTCGTCGGCTGACGTCAGGCGCTGCCGAGGGCCTGGGGACCACCGGGTGGCGTGAGGTCCGTGACGGCGCCGGGGCAGCCACCGGGGGCCGTCGGCCCCGGCCGCAGCGCGCTGTTGGGGTCCGACACCTCACCGTGTGGCGGGGCGACAACGTACCGTTGACGCATGACGAGCATCGGTGGTGCCGAGATGGTCGACTGGAATCTCGCGGTCGCGACCGCGATCCGCCTCGTACGGCCGGGGCCGGACGTCAGCCGGGACGAGGCGCGGGCCGTCGTCGCCGAGCTGCGGCGGCACGCCAAGGCGTCCGAGCAGCACGTCCGGGAGTTCACCCGGATGATTCCCGAGGGGCACGAGCCGGAGGACACTCCGGTTCTCGTCGTCGACCGGGCGGGCTGGGTCAAGGCCAACGTCGCGGGCTTCCGCGAGCTGCTGAAGCCCCTGCTGGACAAGATGCAGGAGCGCCGTTCCGGCAGCCCGGGCGGCGCCGTCCTGGGTGCGGTCGGCGGCAAGGTGACCGGCGTCGAGCTGGGCATGCTGCTGTCGTTCCTGGCCTCCCGGGTCCTCGGTCAGTACGAGACCTTCGCCCCGCCCACGAGCGAGCTGCCCGGCGCGCCGGGCAGCGGTGGCAGGCTCCTGCTGGTCGCGCCCAACATCGTTCACGTCGAACGCGAGATGGAGGTCGACCCGCACGACTTCCGGCTCTGGGTCTGCCTCCACGAGGAGACCCACCGCACCCAGTTCACCGCCGTGCCCTGGCTGCGCGACCATCTCGAGGGCGAGATCCAGTCATTCCTCGCCGAGACCGAGGTCGACCCCATGACCGTGCTGGAGCGGCTGCGCGAAGCCGCCCAGACGCTCGCCGGCGGCCGCCCCGAGGGTGAGCAGGACGAGGGCCGCTCCCTCGTCGAGATCGTGCAGACGCCCGAGCAGCGCGAGATCCTCGGCCGGCTCACCGCCGTGATGTCCCTGCTCGAGGGCCACGCGGACTACGTCATGGACGGGGTCGGGCCCCAGGTCGTGCCGTCCGTCGGCGAGATCCGCGAGAAGTTCCAGCAGCGACGCGCCCGTGGCGCCTCCCGTCTCGACATGGCGCTGCGCAAACTGCTCGGCCTCGACGCCAAGCTGCGCCAGTACCGGGACGGCGAGCGATTCGTACGGGCCGTCGTCGAGGAGGTCGGTATGGATGGTTTCAACCGGGTATGGACGTCGCCGAACACCCTGCCCACCAAGGCGGAGATCGCCAAACCGGCGGACTGGATCGCAAGGGTGCACCGCCGGGCGGAGCCGTGAGTACCGAGCGGCCGACGGCAGACGGACGCCCCCCTAATCACCCATCCGAGGGACCGTAGGTAATGGGTAGGCGTGCAATGCTCGGGGAACGGGCCGGTTCTGTCACCATCGACACACTCTGAGTGACCGAATCTCCGTCCCGACTCCTCACCGAGGCACCCCCCAACTCCACGAAGGGCACCGGACATGGGTCCGCATCCTGCGGTCGCGGCGATACGCCTGGCGGTCCGCCGCGTACTCCACGACGTACTCAACGAACTGAACGAACTCCCGGGCGGCATGTCCGCCGCCGACCGGCGGTCCGAGGCCGTGCGACAGAGCGCCGGACACTGCGCCGGAGTCGGCGCCGCGCATCGCGCTGGGCACAACACCGGGCGTCGCGCCGTGCAGACTCCCGACCGGCGGCCCCTCGTGCTGGTGGCCTGCTCCGGCGGGGCCGACTCCATGGCCCTCGCCTCCGCTCTCGCCTTCGAGGCCCCGAAGCTGTCCGTCCGCGCCGGTGCCGTCACCGTCGACCACGGCCTGCAGGCCGGCTCGGACCTCCGCGCCGCAGAGGTCGCCCACCGCCTCGCCGCCCTGCACCTCGACCCCGTCGAGGCCGTCGCCGTGACCGTCGGCCGCACGGGCGGCCCCGAAGCAGCCGCCCGCGACGCCCGCTACGCCGCCCTGGACGAGGCCGCCGAGCGCCACGGCGCCGTCGCCGTCCTTCTCGGCCACACCCGGGACGACCAGGCCGAGACCGTACTGCTCGGCCTCGCCCGCGGCTCCGGCATCCGCTCGCTCTCCGGCATGGCCGCCGTCTCCGGCACCGGCCGCTACCGCCGACCCTTCCTCCAGCTCGACCGCCAGACCGCGCGCAAGGCCTGCCTCGTGCAGCATCTGCCCGTCTGGGACGACCCGATGAACGCCGACCCCGCGTACACCCGCTCGCGGCTGCGCCACGAGGGTCTGCCCGCGCTGGAGAAGGCGCTCGGCAAGGGCGTCGTCGAGGCCCTGGCCCGCACCGCCCAGCTCTCCCGCGACGACGCCGACGCCCTGGACGCCTGGGCCGCGCAGGCCGATGCGAGCGTCCGGGACGACGCCGGTCTGCTCGACTGCGCGAAGCTCTACGCACTGCCTCCCGCGGTCCGCCGCCGGGTGCTGCGACGGGCCCTGGTCGCAGCCGGTTCACCTGCGGGTTCGCTCTTCGCCCGGCATGTCGAGGAGGTCGAGCGGCTCATCGTCGGCTGGCGCGGCCAGAAGCCCCTGAATCTGCCCGGCCGGGTCGAAGCCCACCGGCAGGGTGGCAGACTGGTCATTCGGCAAGGCTGAGCCGGCAGCGGGCCGAGCGCCGGGACGCCGAGACAGAAAGCGACGCGGGTGAACGAGAAGGACATGGGCGCCGATCTCAAATCGGTCCTCATCACCAAGGAAGAGATCGACGCGAAGCTGGCCGAGCTGGCCGCGAAGATCGACGCAGAGTACGCGGGCAAGGACCTGCTCATCGTCGGAGTCCTCAAGGGCGCCGTGATGGTGATGGCGGACCTGGCGCGTGCGCTGTCCACCCCCGTCACGATGGACTGGATGGCGGTGTCGTCCTACGGCGCGGGCACCCAGTCCTCCGGAGTGGTCCGCATCCTCAAGGACCTGGACACCGACATCAAGGGCAAGCACGTCCTGATCGTCGAGGACATCATCGACTCCGGGCTGACCCTGTCGTGGCTGCTGTCGAACCTCGGCTCCCGTGAGCCGGCCTCGCTGGAGGTCTGCACGCTGCTGCGGAAGCCGGACGCCGCCAAGGTCGCGATCGACGTGAAGTGGATCGGTTTCGACATCCCGAACGAGTTCGTCGTCGGATACGGCCTCGACTACGCCGAGAAGTACCGCAATCTCCCGTTCGTGGGTACGCTCGCGCCCCACGTCTACGGAGGCTGAGGCCCGGGCCGCGCCCCGGGAACCCCGGCCGTCTTCCCGCCGTTGGAGCATGCGAAGGCGGTACCGGGTGACAATGCTGGGGTACCGTCCGAAGAACAGTCTTTTCCGTTGAGTCTCACAGCAGCACTCTCATAGCAGCATTTACCTACGGGCAGGAGGGACGGAGCGACACCGCTCCGTATGGATGGACGTGAAGCGATACTTCCGTGGGCCGGTCATGTGGATCGTGCTGGCCGTCCTCGCCGTGGTCGTGCTGATGCAGGTCGTCGGCTCGTCGGGCGGCTACAAGACGGTGGACACCGGCGAGGTTGTCCAGGCGATCAACAAGAACCAGGTCGAACAGGCCAAGCTGACCACCGGCGACGAGCAGATCATCAAGATCGAGCTGAAGGACGGCCAGAAGGTCGACGGCAGCGACAAGGTCCAGGCGAGCTACATCGGCGACCAGGGCGTCGCGCTCGCCACGACCCTGCAGCAGAAGTACGACGCGGGTGAGATCGAGAAGGGCTACACGGTCTCGCCCGAGCGGCAGAGCCCGTTCCTCTCGGTGCTCCTCTCGCTGCTGCCCTTCGTGCTCATCGTGGTCGTCTTCCTGTTCCTGATGAATCAGATGCAGGGCGGCGGCTCCCGGGTCATGAACTTCGGGAAGTCCAAGGCCAAGCTCATCACCAAGGACACCCCGAAGACGACCTTCTCCGACGTGGCCGGATCCGACGAGGCCGTCGAGGAACTCCACGAGATCAAGGAGTTCCTGCAGGAGCCGGCGAAGTTCCAGGCCGTCGGCGCCAAGATCCCCAAGGGTGTGCTGCTGTACGGGCCGCCCGGTACGGGCAAGACGCTGCTCGCGCGCGCCGTCGCGGGCGAGGCGGGCGTCCCGTTCTACTCGATCTCGGGTTCCGACTTCGTCGAGATGTTCGTCGGTGTCGGCGCCTCCCGGGTCCGTGACCTCTTCGAGCAGGCCAAGGCGAACGCCCCGGCGATCGTCTTCGTCGACGAGATCGACGCGGTGGGCCGACACCGCGGCGCCGGTCTCGGCGGTGGCCACGACGAGCGCGAGCAGACGCTGAACCAGCTCCTCGTCGAGATGGACGGCTTCGACGTGAAGGGCGGCGTCATCCTGATCGCCGCCACGAACCGGCCGGACATCCTCGACCCCGCGCTGCTGCGTCCCGGCCGGTTCGACCGGCAGATCGCCGTCGACCGCCCGGACATGCAGGGCCGTCTCGAGATCCTCAAGGTCCACCAGAAGGGCAAGCCGGTCGCTCCGGACGTCGACCTCTCGGCCGTCGCCCGCCGCACCCCCGGCTTCACGGGTGCCGATCTGTCGAACGTGCTGAACGAGGCCGCCCTGCTGACGGCCCGCAGCGACAAGAAGCTGATCGACAACCACTTCCTGGACGAGGCCATCGACCGCGTCGTGGCGGGCCCGCAGAAGCGGACCCGGATCATGTCCGACAAGGAGAAGAAGATCACCGCGTACCACGAGGGCGGACACGCCCTGGTCGCGGCGGCTTCCCCGAACTCCGACCCGGTCCACAAGATCACGATCCTGTCCCGCGGCCGGGCCCTCGGCTACACGATGGTGCTCCCGGAGGAGGACAAGTACTCCACCACGCGCAACGAGATGCTCGACCAGCTGGCCTACATGCTGGGCGGCCGCGCGGCCGAGGAGCTCGTCTTCCACGACCCCACCACGGGCGCGGCGAACGACATCGAGAAGGCCACGACCACGGCCCGTGCCATGGTCACGCAGTACGGCATGACCGAGCGGCTCGGCGCGATCAAGTTCGGCGGCGACAACACCGAGCCGTTCCTGGGCCGTGAGATGGCGCATCAGCGCGACTACTCGGAAGAGGTCGCGGCGCTGGTCGACGAAGAGGTCAAGAAGCTCATCGAGACCGCGCACAACGAGGCCTGGGAGATCCTCGTCGAGAACCGCGACGTTCTCGACAACCTGGTCCTCGCGCTGCTGGAGAAGGAGACCCTCGGCAAGGAGGAGATCGCCGAGATCTTCGCCCCGATCGTGAAGCGCCCGGCCCGTCCGGCGTGGACCGGCTCCTCGCGCCGTACCCCCTCCACCCGTCCGCCGGTGCTGTCCCCGAAGGAGCTCGCTCTGACGAACGGCGCGGCCAACGGTGCGACGGCGGGCACGGCCCCCACGGTGACCGATGTCACCAAGTCGGCCACCGAGGCGGTCCAGGAGGAGCGCCCAGAGGCCTGACCAGGCATTACTCTGCCGCAAGGGCCACTGGTCCGGAATGAACGCCGCATCTCCCGGGTTCTAGCCTGGGAGATGCGGCGTTTTCACGCCATGTCGGAGCACAGGAGCGAGGCACACATGACCGACCCGGTGACGCTGGACGGCGAGGGCAGGATCGGCGAGTTCGACGAGAAGCGCGCCGAGAACGCCGTGCGCGAACTCCTCATCGCGGTCGGCGAGGACCCGGACCGCGAGGGCCTTCGGGAGACGCCAGGGCGAGTGGCGCGGGCGTACAAGGAAATATTCTCCGGGCTCTGGCAGGAGCCGGAGGACGTGCTGACGACGACGTTCGACCTGGGACACGACGAGATGGTCCTGGTGAAGGACATCGAGGTGTTCTCGACCTGTGAGCACCATCTGGTGCCTTTCCGGGGCGTCGCCCACGTCGGCTACATCCCGTCGACGACCGGCAAGATCACCGGATTGTCCAAGCTGGCGCGCCTTGTCGATGTGTTCGCCCGCCGCCCTCAGGTGCAGGAGCGGCTGACCACGCAGGTCGCGGACTCCCTGATGGACATCCTGGAGCCGCGCGGAGTGATCGTGGTGATCGAGTGCGAGCACATGTGCATGTCGATGCGCGGCATCCGTAAGCCGGGCGCGAAGACGATCACCTCCGCGGTGCGCGGGCAGCTTCGCGATGTCGCCACCCGCAATGAGGCGATGAGCCTGATCATGGCGCGCTGAGCCCGGCCACGGTGCACCGAGCGGTGTGCCCGCCTCAACTCCGGGGCGCGGGCGGGACGCTGCCGCAGGGCGGAGGCCGGGGGCGCAGCACCCGGCCGTCGCACGTCCGAGGCGCGAGGGCCGGCGCGGAGCCTGCCTGGGCGGGCCTGCCGGGGCGGAGCCCCGCTACCTCGCCGGGACCTGGCCCGTGCCGTCGTCCTCGTCCTCGGGGAGCTTGCAGACGCGCTCCAGGAAGATCGCCGCCGCGATCACCGCGATGCCGGCCAGAACCGAGAAGCCGGCGTAGATCGCCTGGTCGCGGCGGGCCGGGATGTCGAGGAAGCCGAGCAGGAAGACGCCCGCGCCGCCGTACAGACCGCTGACGAGGGCCGCGACCAGGGCGCTCGCCTGGCCGAAGACGACCGCGCGGGCGGCCATCAGGGGCTCGACTCCCTTCGCGCCGGGACGGCGCTCGCGCTGGGCGCGCAGCCGGGCACGGAGCGAGAGCGCGGTCGCGGTGAGGACCGCGGCGATCGCCGCGAGCACGATCGGCGCGGCCAGCGGCACGCTCGGCAGCGTGCCGACCGAGTCCCACAGACGGGTGCCGGCCCATGACAGGATTCCGGCCACCACGAAGAGCCCGGCGAGTACCCCGAGCCGTAGTTGCTTCACCATGTGCCCTTCGTGTCGGCGACCCTGGAAAGCGTAACGACTATTCGGGCAGGCGGAGTTCCAGGTCCACGCGCGGCGCGACCCCGGTCCGGCCGACGCCGTCGAGCAGATCGGCGACCGGTCCGCGGCCCGGAAGCTGGGCCTCGGGCTCCACGTCGTGCCACGGCGCGAGGACGAAGGCCCGCTCATGCGCCCGCGGGTGCGGGAGCGTGAGCACCGGGTCGTCGGAGATCACTTCCGCGTACGCCACGATGTCCACGTCGATCGTGCGCGGACCCCAGCGCTCCTCGCGCACCCGGTCGAACGCCTCCTCGATGGCCTGACCGCGCTCCAGCAGGGAGCTGGGCGGCAGGGTCGTCTTCACGAGCACCACCGCGTTGAAGTACGACGGCTGGGAGCCCGGCTCGACGCCCCACGGCTCCGTCTCGTAGACGGGAGAGACCGCCTTGACCCGCACGCCGGGCGTGTCCTCCAGCGCGTCGATGGCGCCCTGGATCGTCTCCAGGCGGTTGCCGAGGTTGGCGCCGAGCGCGATCACGGCCCGCTTCGGGTTGGACAGGGTGATGTCCGCCGCGTCGACCTGCTCGACGACGGCGGTGGGCACGGGCTGCACTGTGGGGTCGCTCATGCTCGGCTCCGGGTGATCGTGATGGTCACATCGTCGAACGGGACGGTGATCGGGGCGTCCGGCTTGTGCACGACGACCTCGACCTCCTGGACGCCCTCGTGCTTGAGGCACTGCTGGGCGATGCGCTCCGCGAGCGTCTCGATCAGGTCCACCGGGTCGCCCTGGACGACGTCGACGACCTCCTCCGCCACCACTCCGTAGTGCACGGTCTTCGCCAGGTCGTCGTCGGCCGCCGCGGGGCGGGTGTCCAGGCCGAGCACCAGGTCCACGATGAAGGTCTGCCCCTCCTCGCGCTCCCGGGGGAAGACGCCATGGTGCCCGCGGGCCTTGAGGCCGCGCAGCGCGACACGATCCACGCGAATCACTCCTGCTGTCGTAGGTCCTGCGCGCACACAGCCGCGTGCGGGCGGCAGCAGTGCACGGGTTCGAATCTACCTGCGAGCACTGACACCATCTGCCCACGGGGGCTATGGACAGAGCGGTCGGCGACTGGTAGCCGCGCCTACCCCGCAGTTGTGGAAACGAACCTCCCACATGCCCGTTTACCCACTCAGGAGGGGGATTCGCCGTCCTGTTCGTCGTCCGATTCGGCCAGAACCGGTGAACCGTGGTGTGACCAGATTCTCCAGCCCTCCGGTGTGCGCCGGAACACATTCGTGGCGACCACCAGTTGTCCCACGAGCGGTCCGAGCTCCCCGGCCTCCTCCGCGGGGCCGCCACTGAGGATGTTCTCCGTGCAGGTGACGAGCGCGGTGTCGCCGACGACGCTGACGCGCACATCGGTGAGGAAGAACTGGATGTACTCGGTGTTCGCCATGATCAGCGCGTACGAGCGCAGCACCTCGCCGCGTCCCGACAGCACCGGCCACCCCGGGTGCACGCACGAGATGTCGTCGGCGCCCTCGCCGTCCAGCCAGAGGGACGCGATCCCCTCGAAGTCGCCGCGCTCCATCGCTTCGTAGAAGGCGGTATTGGCCGCCTCGACGCTTTCGACGTCGGTACGGGAAGTCACTGTGTCCTTCCCGCGCCCTCGACCGCGCGCGCGACCCGCACGGCGTCCGCCGTGGCCCGTACCTCGTGGACCCGGACGGCCCAGGCGCCCTCGTGGGCGGCGATGGCGGAGACGGCGGCGGTGGCCGCGTCCCGCTCACGGGCGGGCGGCGGGGTCGGGGCGCCGTCGGCCAGCACATGGCCGAGGAACCGCTTGCGGGAGGCGGCGACCAGCAGCGGGCGGCCCAGCGTGCGCAGCTCGGCGAGACGGGCGACCAGCGCGAGGTCGTGCTCGGCCTGCTTGGCGAAGCCGAGGCCCGGGTCGATGATGATCCGCTCGGCGGCG
Organism: Streptomyces sp. NBC_00259; assembly: GCF_036181745.1. Taxonomy (NCBI): domain Bacteria; kingdom Bacillati; phylum Actinomycetota; class Actinomycetes; order Kitasatosporales; family Streptomycetaceae; genus Streptomyces; species Streptomyces sp. NBC_00259. The sequence continues at coordinate 4,402,165 of NZ_CP108080.1, forward strand.
ACACCGCCCGCGATCACCGCGTCCATCCGCTCGCGCAGCTCCGCGACGACCTCGGCGACGACGTCCCCGTACACCGCCCGGCTGTTCATGTCCTCGCTGAAGCCGCGCCAGTGCATCACGACGAACGGCACCTCCGCGGCGGCGACGGTCCGGACCATCTCCGGGTCGGCGAGTCCGCCGGAGACGTCGTTGACCAGCGCCGCCCCGGCGGCGACCGCCCGGGCGGCGACCGAGGCGCGCATGGTGTCGACGGAGACGGTGACGCCTTCGGCCGCCAGGCCCCGGACGACGGGGACGACGCGCCGCAGCTCCTCGTCCTCGTCGACCCGCGTGGCGCCGGGCCTGGTGGACTCGCCACCGACGTCCACCAGATCGGCGCCCTCGGCGACGAGGTCGAGGCCGTGCTTGACGGCGGCCGTGGTGTCGAACCAGCGACCTCCGTCGGAGAAGGAGTCGGGCGTCACATTGACGACTCCCATGACCGCACAGCGGTCCCACTCCGGCAGGCCCTCGGCCGTGCCCCGTCCACGCAACGTACTCATACGACCAGCCTAGGCCCGTATGCCGCCCCGCTACGCCGCTGCCGCTCCGCTATGCCGCGCGCATCTCGCGCTCGCCGGCCGACGCCGGGTGGATGTGCGCGCAGGGGCGTGGCGCGCGGGTGCGCCGGCGCCGGAAGGGGCGGGGCAGGGCGAAGGTCACGAAGCCCTCGGCCTGCATCGCGGCGAAGCCGATGCGGGGCAGGTCGCGGGTCTTGCGGAAGACCACGAAACGCGGCTCCCAGCGTGGCCGGAACTTGGCGTTGAACTTGTACAGCGACTCGATCTGGAACCAGCGGGAGAGGAACACCAGCAGTCCCCGCCAGGTGCGCAGGACCGGGCCGGCGCCCAGCTTCTCGCCGCGGGCGAGCGCCGAGCGGAACATCGCGAAGTTCAGCGAGACCCGCTCGATGCCGAGCTTGGGGGAGGCCTGCAGGGCGGCGACGATCAGCAGCTCGTTCATGCCGGGGTCGGCGGAGCGGTCGCGGCGCATCAGGTCCAGGGACATGCCGTCCGCACCCCACGGGACGAAGTGGAGGACGGCCTTCAGATCGCCGTACGGTCCCGGCTCGCCCTCGTCCTTGTGGGCGGTGGCGATCACGCTGTCGCCGTCGGAGGGGTCGCCGATCCTGCCGAGGGCCATGGAGAAGCCGCGCTCGGTCTCGGTGCCGCGCCAGTCCTCCGCGGCCCGGCGTATTCGCTCCAGCTCTCCGTCGGAGAGATCACGGACGCGGCGGACGCGGGTCTCGTAACCGTTGCGCTCGATGCGCTTCACCATCTGGCGCACATTGCGCATCGCGCGCCCGGTGAGCGAGAAATCCGCGACGTCCACCACCGCCTCGTCGCCGAGTTCCAGGGCGTCCAGGCCGGTCTCGCGGGTCCACACCTCGCCGCCGGTCTCGGAGCAGCCCATGACCGCGGGGGTCCAGGAGTGGGCCTTGGCCTCGTCCATGAAGCGCTCGATGGCGCCGGGCCAGGCCTCCACGTCGCCGATCGGGTCGCCGCTGGCGAGCATCACGCCGGAGACGACGCGGTAGGTGACGGCCGCCTTGCCGCTGGGGGAGAAGACGACGCCCTTGTCGCGGCGGAGCGCGAAGTGGCCCAGGGAGTCGCGGCCGCCGTGCCTGGCGAGCAGTTCGCGGAGCTGTGCCTCGTCGTCCTCAGTGAGGGTGGCCGCCGGGTGCTCGGGGCGGAAGGCGAGGTAGATGGTGGTGATGGCGGTGAGCAGGCCGAGCGCGCCGAGCGAGTAGCCGACGGTCCAGTCGACGCCGCCTTCGTAGCCGACCGGGCCCTCGACGCCGAAAAGGCCGAAGAGGACGTGCTCGAGGCGGTCGGTGAGGCTGGGGCTGCCGACGACCCTGCGCGGATGGGCGCTGACGATGACCAGGCCCAGAATGATCGAACCGGCGCCCATCAGCACGAAGTTGGCCAGTGCCTTCCACCGGCTGCGTGGGTCGGGCAGCGCCGCGAACTGGCCGCGGTGACGCAGCAGCAGGGCCAGCAGCGTCAGCGACAGCAGGACGCCGATGACGGAGTGGCGGTAGGCGAACTGGGCGGCCGCCCCGGCCGGCAGCAGGATGACGGCGGCCCGCCAGGCGCGCCGCTTGTGCCGCTTGAGACCGTGTGCGAGGAGCAGCAGCAGGACGCCGACGCTGAGGGAGAGCGCGGCGGCGAACGGGCCGAGGGCGCCCGGGAGCACTTCGGCGAGGGCGTGCATCCGGCTGTGTCGGAAGCGCGGGAAGACTCCTGCAGCGATGTCGATCAGGCCGATGAAGGTGCAGGCCGTGCCGACCAGAGCAGGAACGGATTCGGCGCGCGGGCCGCTCAGGATCCGGCGCAGACGATCCGGAACCAAGCCCGACTTATCCCCATCTATCGTGACAGACATCGCTTCCCGTGGCTCTCGAGAGAGATTGTGGAGTCCTTCGCCGCAGAACAGTCGGCACGGACAATTTGCGCTCTCTAGGACGGCACTTCCGGGCGGCGGGTTCACTCACTCTCAGGAAATTCTCACGGAAGAAGCTCGATCGCCTCATGGGTCTCACCAGTAACAAGGTTCTGGCGCTGGCCGTTCTGGCCGCCGTGGCTCTCTTCGCCGCGACGATCTGGCTCTGGCCACGGCTGTCCCGCCGTGGCTGGCGCGCCGTGCTCGGCAGGGTGGGCCTGCTGCTCGCCACCCAGCTGGCGCTGTTCGCCTCGGTGGGCCTGGCCGCGAACAACTCCTTCCTGTTCTACGGCTCGTGGGCCGACCTCTTCGGTCAGCAGCAGGAGATGGGCGTGGTCGTCGACCACTCGGCGAGCAGCAGGACCGTCAAGGTGGTCGGCAAGCAGCGTCTGGACGTGCCGGGTGGTGCCCGGCCGGCGATCGGCGGACAGATCCAGAAGGTCGTGATCATCGGGGAGAAGTCGAAGATCGACAGCCCGGCGTACGTGTATCTGCCGCCCGAGTACTTCCAGCCCGCCTACGCGAAGAAGACGTTTCCCGCGACGGTCGTCCTGACCGGCTATCCGGGCACGGCGGAGAACCTGCTCAAGGGCCTCAAGTACCCGAGAACGGCGTACCAGCAGGCCAAGGACGGGAGGATGCAGCCGATGATCCTGGTGATGCTGCGGCCCACGGTCGCGCCGCCCCGGGACACCGAGTGCGTGGACGTCCCGGGCGGCCCGCAGACCGAGACCTTCTTCGCGAAGGACCTGCCGGCCGCGGTCTCGGAGACGTACCGCGTCGGCACCAAGCCGCGGAACTGGGGCTTCATGGGGAACTCGACCGGTGGCTACTGCGCGCTGAAGATAGCCGTGCACCACCCGGAGCGGTTCGCGGCCGGGGCGGGTCTGTCCGCGTACTACAAGGCCGCCGAGGACCCGACGACCGGCGACCTCTTCCAGGGGAACAAGCTCGAGCGGCAGCGGGCGAACCTGCTGTGGAGCCTGGACAACCGGCCGCAGGGCGCCTCGTCGTTCCTGGTCACCACGTCCGAGCAGGGCGAGGGCAACCTCAAGGGCACCCGCGACTTCGTCAAGAAGGTCAAGGCGCCCGCGCGCGTCTCGTCCATCACGCTGGACAGCGGCGGGCACAACTTCAACACCTGGCGCCGGGAGATCCCGCCGGCGCTGGTGTGGATCAGCGGCCGGCTCAGCGCGGCCTGACGCCGGCGGTCACGGCGACGTTCACGGCGAGGGTCACGGCGACGGAACCTTGTCGATGCGCACGGCGGTACGGGGGACGGCCTGGGCGTCCGCGTCGATGGAGCGGCGCAGCGCCTCGTGCAGCCGCGCCGGGGTCAGCACACCGAGGAAACGTCCCTCCTCCTCCTTGTCGATGACCGCGATCCAGCCCGCGTCGTGCTGCAGCATCGTGGAGAACGCCTGCTTCAGGGAGGCGCCGACGGGCAGCCAGGCTTCCATGCGGCGGGCGTGTTCGCGTACGGAGCCGCTGCGGCCGGCGTGCTCGGCGGAGATCCAGCCGTGCAGCCGGTCCTCGGAGTCCAGGACGACGGCCCAGCGCGAGGCGAGCTCGCGGGGCAGCGGGTCGTCGAGGTGCACGACGGGCGGCTGTTCGAGATCGCCCTCCTCGATGGGGGTGACGGACAGCCGCTTGAGCCCGCGGTCCGCGCCGACGAAGTCCGCCACGTACGGGGTGGCCGGGGCACCGAGGACCGCGGCCGGAGCGCCGAACTGCTCGATCCTGCCCTGCCCGTAGACGGCGATGCGGTCGCCGAGCCGGACGGCCTCCTCGATGTCGTGGGTGACGAACAGGACCGTCTTGCGGACGGCGTCCTGGAGCTTGAGGAACTCGCTCTGCAGATGGTCGCGCACGACGGGGTCGACGGCACCGAACGGCTCGTCCATCAGCAGGACCGGCGGATCGGCCGCCAGCGCCCGGGCCACGCCCACGCGCTGACGCTGTCCGCCGGAGAGCTGCTCGGGGTAGCGGTCGCCGTAGACGCTCGGGTCGAGGCCGACGAGATCGAGGAGTTCGGCGGCCCTCGCGCGGCCCTTGTCGCGGTTCCAGCCGAGCAGATGCGGCACCGTCGCGGTGTTCTCCAGGACCGTCTTGTGCGGGAAGAGGCCGACCTGCTGGATCACGTAGCCGATGCGGCGGCGCAACTGGACGGGGTCGATGGCGGATATGTCGTCTCCGCCCAGGAATATCCGGCCTTCGGTCGGTTCGATGAGCCGGTTGACCATCTTCATCGTGGTGGTCTTGCCGCAGCCGGACGGTCCGACGAGCGTGACCAGTTCGCCCGCGGCGACCTCGAAGGAGAGGTCGTCGACGGCGGTGGTGCCGTCCGGATACCGCTTGCTCACATGCTCGAATCGGATCATGGTTCCCCATTGTGACGGGTGATGGCGGGCCTTGTGTGAAGGCAGTGTTGCTGGAACGCGAAGCTCCTCGGCGATTGTCGGTGATGGGGGTTAGGGTCGGTTTCCGGTCGGCATCGTGTCGAACAGGTCGAACGCAGGGGCGGGGGTGGGGTGGTGGTGGACCGGAACTGCCTGGTGACGAACGACTGGATCTGCGGCGAATATCTCCGTTCCCGCAGTCAGGAGTTGATCGACGCCACGGTGCAGCATGTCTGGATCACGGCGGCTTCGGTCGCGATCGGGCTGGTCGTGGCCTTCCCGCTGGCGCTCCTCGCGCGCAGCCACCCGCGATTCACGGGCCCGGTCCTCGGGCTGACGACCGTGCTCTACACGGTCCCCTCGCTCGCGATGTTCTCGCTGCTGCTGCCGTTCTTCGGCCTCTCCGCCGCCCTGGTGATCACGGGCCTGGTGCTCTACTCACTGACGATCCTCGTGCGGAACGTGGTGGCGGGGCTGGCGTCCGTGCCCGAGGAAGCCCGCGAGGCGGCCCGTGGCATGGGGTACGGGCCGGGAAGACTGCTGTGGGAGGTCGAGCTTCCGCTGGCCCTCCCCGCCGTGATGGCGGGTCTGCGGATCGCGACGGTCTCGACGGTCGCGCTCACGACGGTCGGTTCGATCGTCGGCCGCGGCGGGCTCGGCAATCTCATCGAGGACGCGCTGCCCAGCTTCTTCAAGGCGCAGGTGCTGACCGCGTCCGTGCTCTGTGTGCTGCTGGCCGTCGCCGCCGATCTGCTGCTGCTCGGGCTGCAGCGGCTGCTGACGCCCTGGACCCGAATACGGGCCGCCGGGACCCGGGGGGCCTACTGATGGACGTACTGGCCGAGAGCTGGACCTGGCTGACCACGGACGCCAACTGGTCCGGGGACGGCGGAGCCTGGCACCGCCTCCAGGAGCATCTGTACGTCAGCGGGGTCGCCCTGGCCCTGGCGTGTGCGATCGCCCTGCCGACGGCGCTGTACCTGGGACACGTCGGACGCGGCGGCGCTCTCGCGGTGAACATCTCGAACGCGGGACGGGCCATTCCCGTCTTCGCCGTTCTCGCTCTGTTCATGGTGACACCGCTGCGCAGCGCCGGATACGTCCCGACGGTCATCGCGCTGGTGCTGTTCGCCGTGCCGCCGCTGCTGACGAACGCCTACGTGGGGATGCGGGAGGTGGACCGGGCGGTCGTCGAGGCCGCACGGGGCATGGGCATGTCGGGCCGGCAGCTCTTCGTCCGGGTCGAACTGCCCCTCGCGTACCCGATGGTCATGACCGGGCTGCGGTCGGCCGCGGTCCAGGTCGTCGCCACGGCGACGATCGCGGCGATGGTCGGGCAGGGCGGCCTCGGCCGCATCATCACGGCCGGGTTCAACACGTACAACACTCCTCAAGTGGTCGCGGGCGCCCTGCTCGTGGCCGTGCTCGCCCTCCTGGTGGAGGCCGTGCTGGTGGCGGTGGACCGCTTGTTCAGTCCCCGCCGGAAAACCGTGTGACGACTCACTCCCCTTGGATGGTGAACCAGATGAGCAAGACCTCGCGCATCGCGGGTGCGGTACTGGGCGTCGTGGCCCTCGTCGGCTCGCTCGCCGCCTGCGGCGGTGACAGCCTGGAGCAGGAGAAGGGCGGTTCCGGCGGCTCCGGCGGTGCCACGAGCGGCGGCAAGAAGGGCTCCCTCGTCGTCGGGGCGGCGGCCTTCACGGAGTCCAAGGTGCTCGCCGAGCTCTACGCCCAGGTGCTGCGCGACGCCGGATACGGGGCGTCCGTGACCACCGTGAAGAACCGCGAGCTGTACGAGCCCTCCCTGGAGAAGGGCGAGATCGACGTCGTACCGGAATACGCGGCGACGATCGCCGAATTCCTCAACGCGAAGGCGAACGGGCCGAAGGCCCCGGAGGAGAAGCCGGTCGCGTCGAGCGATGTCGCCGCCACCGTCGCCGGTCTGGAGAAGCTCGCCACCCCGCTCGGGCTGAAGGTGCTGCCCGCCGGCGAGGCCGTCGACCAGAACGCGTTCGCGGTGAGCAAGGAATTCGCCGAGAAGAACAAGCTCAAGTCCCTTTCCGATCTTGGAAAGTCGAAGATCAAGGTCAAGATCGCGGCCGGTGACGAGTGCGAGGTACGGCCGTTCTGCGCGCCCGGACTGAAGAAGACGTACGGCATCGACGTGGCGGGCGTGGACCCGAAGGGCGTCGGCACCCCGCAGGCCAAGCAGGCCGTCAAGGACGGTGAGGACCAGCTGGTCCTGACCACCACGACCGACGCCACGCTGGAGAGCTTCGGGCTGGTGCTGCTGGAGGACGACAAGAAGCTCCAGAACGCCGACAACGTGCTGCCCGTGGTCAATGCCAAGGACGCCGGATCGCAGGAGATAGCCGACGCGCTCGGCAAGCTCACGAAGGCGCTGACGACGGCGGATCTGGTCGAGCTGAACCGGAAGGTGGACGCCGAGCGGGCGAAGCCCGAGGACGTCGCGAAGGAGTATCTGGTGTCCGAGGGCCTGCTGAAGAAGTAACCGGCGGCGAAGGAACGCGGCGCCGAAGCAGCGCTGAAGCACGGCACGAACAAGCTTCGGTCACGGCGTGCACAAGCCTTCGGCACGGCGCGAACAAAGAGGGTCGGCCCGGCACATCGAAAGCGATGTGTTCATGTGGCGAAGAGATTGCCGGGCTGACCCCCCAATCGTCACCTACGCACGGTAAATTTCAGGCCATGCCACGTGGACGCCACCGCCATTCCCCACCTCTGCACAAGCTCCTTCCGCCCTCCGCGGTCGCCGGAGCGTCGGTTCTTTGTGCCGCGGGCGCCTGGCTGCTCTCCGATCCGGTCCTGCTCCGCACCCTCGTCGCGGCCGCTGCGGCGGCCGCGGTCACCGGCGCGGTGCTCATGCGCAGTTGGGACCGGAGCGCGGGCCGCCGCGTCGCCGAGCTCACCCGCCTCCGCGCCAGCGACGCGTGGAAGACGGAGGAGCGGACAGCCGAGCTGGAGACCGATCTCGACGAGTCCCGCGAGCTGCGCCTCAAGCTCGACGCGAAGCTGCGTGCCAAGCGGGTCGAGCTGGCCGGACTCCGCAACGAGCACGCCGCGCTCCTGCGGCGGTACGCCACCGCCGAGACCGAGCGGGCCTCCGCGCTCGAGGGCCGCAGGCAGCTCGCGCTCGAAGCCGCCACGCCCAAGGAGCTTCCGCCGGCCGGTTCCACGCCGACGCCGTCCGCGTATCTGCGCGCGGCCAAGGCGCTGGAGGACCTGCCCCGCAACGCCGCGGCCCAGGAGGCCAGACGCACCGTAGAGGACGCCCGCAAGCGCGACCTCGCCGAGCGGTCGCGAGAGGCGGACGAGCCGCAGGGGAAGCACTCGGCGGCCGCCGGGGGAGCGCAGCACGCCCGCCCGTCGTCCGCCGTCCCTGCCACACGGGTGCCGGTCGCCGCGGCGATCGTCCCGTACTCCGCGCAGCGTCGCCCGGCCCGTCCCCAGGGCGGCTTCGACTTCTTCGGCACTCAGGTGGCCGCCAAGACCGCCGGCTCCGCCGGGACGGGTAGCAGGAAGAAGCCCGTCGCGGCTCTTGAAGCGGCCGTCGAACCGGCCCAGCTCGCCACGGTCCAGAACGAGGACCTGGCGGACGTGGTGGGCGAGGAAGTGCTGGCCGCCGCCGAGGACACCGCCCGGGCGAAGGTGCCGGGGAGCACGGCGGACCGTGTGGTGGGCGAGGTCATCGACCTCACGGCGCACGACGAGACGGAGCAGCTGGACGTCGCGGAACTGCGCAGCGCGATCTCCTGATCCGCGGCGGCTCGGGCCGGGCGGCTTGCCGTCCGGCCATGTGCCGAGCCTCTCGGCGAGCGAGCTCCTGGAGAGCGAGCTGCTGTCGGCCGAGCTGCTTCTCGACCTGCGGTCGGCCTACTTGTCGATGTCGCCGACGACGAAGAACAGCGACCCCAGGATCGCCACCATGTCCGCGACCAGCGTGCCGGGCAGGAGTTCGGTGAGCGCCTGGATGTTGTTGTACGAGGCCGACCGGAGCTTGAGGCGGTACGGCGTCTTCTCTCCCTTGGAGACCAGGTAGTAGCCGTTGATGCCCAGCGGGTTCTCGGTCCAGGCGTAGGTGTGGCCCTCGGGAGCCTTCAGCACCTTCGGCAGCCGCTGGTTGACCGGCCCCGGCGGCAGCTCGGCGAGCCGGTCGAGGCAGGCGTCCGCCAGTTCCAGTGAGTTGTGCGTCTGCTCCAGCAGGCACTCGAACCTGGCCAGGCAGTCGCCCTCGGTACGGGTGACGACCTTCAGGGTGTCCTGCAGCTCCGCGTACGCGAGGTACGGCTCGTCGCGCCGCAGGTCGAAGTCGACGCCGGAGGCGCGGGCGATGGGGCCGGACACTCCGTACGCCTGGGCGGTCGGTGCGGTCAGCACGCCGATGCCGCGGGTGCGGCCGCGGAAGATCTCGTTGCCGAGGACGAGCCGGTCGTACACGTCCATCCGCGAACGGACCTCGGCGATCGCGGCCCGCGCCCGGCCGGTCCAGCCGGCGGGCAGGTCCTCTTTGAGACCGCCGACCCGGTTGAACATGTAGTGCATCCGGCCGCCGGAGACCTCCTCCATCACGTGCTGGAGGTCCTCCCGCTCACGGAAGGCGTGGAAGATCGGGGTGATTCCGCCGAGTTCGAGGGGATACGACCCCAGGAACATGAGGTGGTTGAGGACCCGGTTCAGCTCGGCGAGCAGGGTGCGCAGCCAGACCGCCCGCTCCGGGACCTCCATGCCGAGCATGCGCTCGACGGCCATCACGACGCCCAGCTCGTTGGAGAACGCCGACAGCCAGTCGTGGCGATTGGCCAGCATCACGATCTGCCGGTAGTCGCGCGCCTCGAAGAGCTTCTCGGCGCCCCGGTGCATGTAGCCGATGACCGGCTCGGCGTGTTGGATGCGCTCGCCGTCCAGGACGAGACGCAGACGCAGCACACCGTGTGTGGAGGGATGCTGCGGCCCGATGTTCAGCACCATGTCGGTGCTCTCCGCCGCGCCGCCGATGCCGATCGTCGTCTCCGTCATGGGCGACAGTATCCCTCCCGGCGTGGCGCGGCGGGGTCCTGGCCCCGGTGCCCGGTGCCCGGTGCCCGTTGCCCGGGGTCGGGCCGGCAGGGCCGGGGCTGCCGTGCCTCGTCGGGGCGTCGGGGCTGCCGTGCCTCGTCGCGGCGTCGCGGCGTCGCGGCGTCGGGGCGCCAGGGTGCCGGGGTACCGGGGCGTCGGAGGGCCGAGGCCGTGGACCTCAGGCCCGGGGGATGGGCTGGAGGAGCCAGGTGAAGTCGCCGAGGCCGCCGTGGGCGGTGAGTTCGGCGGCCTCACCGGCGCGGGAGAGGGCGCGGACGTACGCCGCCGGGTCGGACGAGGCCAGGGCGAGCGGCGGGCGGCCGCCCGAGACGCCGAGACGGTGCAGGGCCTCGCGCTGGCTGAGCAGTTCGGCTCCCGGGCGGGCACAGGCGTCCAGGGCCACGTGGGCGGTGATGTCACAGCTGCCGTCCGGGACCGGGTGGACCTCGCGCCCGCCGCGGAATCCGGTCATCGTCCCGAAGGGCGGCCGGGCGGCGGCGTCGTGCGCGTAGTCCACGGCGACCGCGAGCCCGGCGTCCAGGGTGGCGACCGCCGCGGCCCACGCCTCGTCGCGGGGCCGGCCGATCTCCGCGCGGCCGCCGGGGCCGGTCGGCGGCCACCAGCGGTCCAGCCACTCGGCGTCCGCGCCGGTCACCGGGTTCCCGAGGCGTTCCTCGCCGTCCGCGCGCACCAGGACGTACCGACGGACGCCCTCGCCGTCCGTCTCGGCGACGTCGACCGGAACGTTGTCCAGCCACTCGTTCGCGAACAGCAGCCCCGACACCCCGGCCGGGGGACGCCCGCACCACTCGATCCGCGGGTCGAGGCCGGCGGGACGCGCGGCCCGCTCGACGGCGTACGCCCGTACCGGAAAGCCGTCCGGCAGCGCCGCGAGCACTCCCGTCAGCAGCTCACCCCGCCCCGCGCCGACGTCGACCAGCGCGATCTCCGTCACCCCCGCGGGCAGCGACCGCGCCGTCTCCTCCAGCAGCCGGGCGACCGCGCCCGCGTACAGCGGGGAGGCGTGCACGGACGTACGGAAGTGTCCCGCCGGTCCCTCCGGCCGCAGGTAGAAGCCCCGGGGGCCGTACAGCGCGCGCTCCGTGGCCTCCCGCCACGGGACCCATTCCCCGTCGGCGGCCCGCTCCGCTTCCTTCGTCACCTCATGCGTCACGCGCCCAGTCTCCACCTTGGGGAGTAGGTATTCGCTGACCGGATCGACCCTCCGGTTGACCCGTGCACCTTCGTGGTTTGCCTACGCTGGGTGACGTGCAGCGCCTCTATGATTTTCTCCGCAGGCACCCGACGGGCGTCGACAGCTTCTGGGCTGTGATGCTCTTCGGGTTCTCCATGCTGTGGGTCGTCGGGGACCACGTCGGAGCGGAGCCGCGCCTCGCGGCCGGCGCCGTCGTGCTGTTCCTGTGCCTGGCCGTGGCACTGCGCCGCCGTATGCCGGAGAAGATGCTGCTCCTCGTGGCCGTGCTCGGCGTCGTCCAGCTGGTGCTGGGCGTCAAGCCGAACGCGGCCGACTTCGCGATGCTCGCGATCATCTACACCGTCGCGGCGCACGACGGTCCGCGCTGGGCCTCGCGGTTCGCCCTGGCCGGCGGGCTGTCCGCGGCCTCGCTCGCCCAGATCCGCTTTCCGGAGGAGAGCACGGGCGTCGGCCAGCGGATCTTCTTCATCGTGGTCATGACCGTCCCGTTCGCCCTGGCCTGGGTGCTCGGGGACTCCCTGCGCACCCGGCGCGCGTACTTCGCTCAGCTGGAGGAGCGTGCCTCCCGGCTGGAGAAGGAGCGCGAGGCGCAGTCCAAGGTCGCCGTCGCCGCCGAGCGCGCCCGGATCGCCCGCGAGCTGCACGACGTCGTCGCGCACAACGTCTCCGTGATGGTCGTGCAGGCGGATGGCGCCGCCTACGTCATGGACACCGCGCCCGACCAGGCCCGGCAGGCCCTGGAGACGATCTCCTCCACCGGCCGTCAGGCCCTCGCCGAGATGCGCCGGCTGCTGGGTGTGCTGCGCACGGGAGACGCCCCCGAGAGCGGGGAGTACGTACCTCAGCCCGATGTTCAGCAGATCGAGGATCTGGTCGAGCAGGTGCGCGGCGCGGGCCTCACCGTCGACTTCAAGGTCGAGGGCACGCCGCGCCCGCTGCCCAGCGGCGTGGAGCTCACCGCGTACCGCATCGTGCAGGAGGCCCTCACCAACACCCGCAAGCACGGCGGACCGGACGCCGGGGCGAGCGTCCGGCTGGTGTACTTCGACGACGGCCTCGGACTCCTCGTGGAGGACGACGGCCGGGGCGCGGCGCACGAGGTGTACGAGGACGGGGGCGCGGACGGCAAGGGTCACGGCCTCATCGGTATGCGGGAGCGCATCGGCATGGTCGGCGGCACCCTCGACGCGGGGCCGCGGCCCGGCGGCGGATTCCGGATCAGCGCCCTGCTTCCCCTCAAGCCCGCCCACTAGGCTGACCCCGCCAACGAGACAAGGACCCCGCTCATGACCATCCGCGTGATGCTCGTCGACGATCAGGTGCTGCTGCGCACCGGTTTCCGGATGGTGCTCGCCGCCCAGCCCGACATGGAGGTCGTGGCGGAGGCCGGAGACGGGGCCGAGGCGATCGAGGTCCTCCGCTCGACGGCGGTCGACGTGGTGCTGATGGACGTCCGGATGCCCCGGCTTGACGGGGTGGAGGCGACGAGCCGCATCTGTGCCCGGCCGGACGCGCCGAAGGTGCTGATCCTGACGACGTTCGACCTCGACGAGTACGCCTTCTCGGGGCTGAAGGCGGGCGCCAGCGGATTCATGCTGAAGGACGTTCCGCCGGGTGAACTGCTCGGCGCGATCCGCTCCGTGCACAGCGGCGACGCGGTGGTGGCCCCCTCCACGACGCGCCGGCTGCTCGACCGCTTCTCGCCCCTGCTGCCGTCCTCCGGCAAGGAGCCGCAGCAGAAGGAGCTGGAGCGGCTCACCGAACGCGAGCGGGAGGTCATGCTGCTCGTCGCCCAGGGCCTGTCGAACGGCGAGATCGCCGCCCGGCTGGTGCTGTCCGAGGCGACGGTGAAGACCCATGTGGGCCGCATCCTGACCAAGCTGGGCCTGCGGGACCGGGTGCAGGTCGTGGTCCTCGCGTACGAGAGCGGTCTGGTGCGAGCCGGCGGCGGCGCGGGGGCCTGAGCCCCGGGCAGCACGGAGGCGTGGGTCTCCGCACCGGGCCGAGTGGGCCCGGCGAGACCTGGCGCAGCACCCGGGACCTGGCGCAGCACCCGGGACCTGGCGCAGCACCCGGGACCTAGCGCAGCACCGTCTCCAGGAAGTCGCTCCCCAGCCGCGCCACCACCGACACGTCCAGCTGGTGCAGCACGTACCGGCCGCGCCGTCGCGTCGTGACCAGGCCCGCCTGCTTCAGCACCGACAAATGGCGGGAGACCTCCGGGGCCGTGATGCCGTGGGCCTCGGCCAGTTCGCTCGTCGTGTACGAGGCCCGGGCGAGGTTGCGGCACAGGCGCATCCGCAGAGGGTGGGCCAGCGCGTCCATCCGGCGCTTGAGGAGTTCGACGGAGGCGGGCGCCGGGAGGTCCGGCGCCCCCACCGGGTAGACGATGGCGGGCCGCCAGCCCGGGGCGTACAGGACCGTCAGGTGCGGCCAGCCGAAGTGGGACGGCACGAACGACAGCCCGGCGCCCACGGCGGGGTCCACGGCGGTGGTCCTGCCCTCGCTCAGTTTGTCGGCGCAGACGCGTTCCGCCGCCTCGTCGTACGTGAGCGCGGAGGAGACCGAGCGCAGCGCCTCCTCGAGGCCCTTGCGGCGCAGCAGCTCCGTCTTGTGCCGGGCGTCGGCGGCCAGTCGCGGGCTGACCCGGCGCCAGGTGTCGGCGAAGAACGCCTGGTCGCAGTCCTCGAACAGGCGCCGCAGCCATGCGCGTACGGCCCCGGGGTCGTCGAGGATCCGGCGGGCGAAGCCGTGCTGCTTCGGGCCGCGGGTGGCCGCCAGCTCCAGGGCGCGGCGGGGCTCGATCATGACGCCGGTCGCGTACGAGCGGGAGCAGGTGAACTCCAGCGTGGCCGAGACGAAGCGCTCGTCGTCGAGCCGGTCCAGCATGTCGAGCTCCTCGGCGAGGGTGGCGCCGGTGCGCCCGTCGCCGCCGTGGATGCCGGAGAACGGCAGGAACACGTCGGAGAAGCTGGACGTCCAGAGGAAGTCGGCCTCGTGCAGCCGGTCGGCGAGGTCGGGCTTCAGCCCGGCGGAGGTCGCCGTGGCCCAGCCGTGCAGCCCCGGATGGTGCCCGGGCTCGGCGAGCGCGTGCAGGGCGATGCCCAGCTCGGCGAGGGGCGAGATCTCGAACACGATGCGCTCGGGCGGCAGGCCCGCGATGTCGATGGTGACGCTCACGTGTTCCATGGTGCGGGGTCGTCGGGGCGACCGGTCGCGCCGGTTGACGCCGATCGTCAATCGACGCGCCGCGGAGCGCGGGGCGGCGCAGGCTGAATCGCATGGACGCCATCCAGCAGCACATGCTCGACACCTACCGCGCCGCCCGGCACGGCGAGGCCCCGCCGCCCCTTCCGGGCCGGTACGACGTGGCCGTGGTGCGGTCCCTGCGCGACCACCACCGCTTCACCAGGGTGCTGGCGGGCCGCCCCGTGCACCCCGTCCGTTCCGGCCTCCGTACGACGGTCTCCCGTGTGCTCCACCGCGAGGGACGCGAGGGACCCCACCGCGGGTAACGGCCGCGGCGTGCGCCCTCCGGCGCGGGGGCCGCTATCCCGCCCGTACCCGGGACAGGAACTCGGCCAGTGCCGTCCGGACGTCCTCGGCCGTCCAGGACATGCCCGCCGAGGACACCGTCACCTCCGTCACACAGACACCCGGAGGGCCTTCCGGGCCCGCCGGGAACCAGCGGCGGAAGAGGGTGACACCCGTTTCCTCCGCCTGCCGCAGCGCCGCCTCGTTCAGCACATCGGCCTCGTAGGGCAGCCACACCTGGAACTGGTGCGTGTGCGGCGGCTCGGGGTGCACCCGGAACCACGGCACACCGGGATGGTCCGCCAGTCCGGCCGACAGCGCCGCCGCCACCGTCTTCGCGTGGGCCACGTAGGACGGAAGCCTCGGCAGCTCCCGCTCCAGCCCGAGCAGCGCCGACAGCGCCGCCGGGTACTGCTGGAAGAGCAGTCCGCCGTACCGGTGCCGCCAGGCCCGCGCCTCCGCCACGAGCGACTCGGGACCGGCCAGCACCGCACCGGACAGTCCCCCCAGGGACTTGTAGAACGACACGTACACGCTGTCCGCGAGCCCCGCGATCTCGTCCAGCTCCCGCCCGAAGTGGGGGGCGCACTCCCAAAGTCGTGCACCGTCGACATGCACGACCGCATCCATTTCCCGCGCCGCCTCCACCACCTCCACCAGCTCGTCCCACTCCGGCAGCACGAAGCCCGCGTCACGCAGCGGCAGCTCCAGCATCAGCGTGCCGAACGGCTCGTCGAGCCCTCGCACCTCCTCCGCCGTCGGCAGCCGCCGCTCCCGGGTCGGATGGACCGTACGCAACCCGCTCACCGCGCCGAGCGCGCCGCGTTCGTGCACCTCGGGGTGGGCGAGCGGATGCAGCGCGACCGTGCGGTTGCCCGTGCGACCGGCCCAGCAGCGCAGCGCCACCTGCTGGGCCATCGTCCCCGTCGGGAAGAACGCGGCGGCCGGGAAGCCGAGCAGCGCGGCCACCCGTCCCTCCAGCTCGGCGACGACCCCGTCCCCGTAGATGTCCACGGGCTCGTCCAGGTCATGGACCTCGCCCGCGGCTGCCGCCAGCTCGGCCAGCTGCTCACCGAGCCGGCCGTCGGCCGAGCCGCGCGACAGCACCCGCTCGGAGGCACGCCAGGCGGCGAGCCTGCGCCGCCGCTCCTCCTGCTCGCTCTTCTCCGTGGCGTCCGCCCTGCCCGTGGTCTCCGACTTCCCCGTGGCGTCCTCCCTGCCCGTGGTCTCCGCCTTCCTCGCCGCGTCCTTCGTGGTGCCCGTCCCGTCCGTCCCCTTCCTGGCGTCGGCCCGCGCCACGGCGCCCGTGCTCCGCACGTTCTCCCCGTACTCCGCGTTCTCCGTCATCCTGCGATCATCGCCCACGTCCGGCGCAGGCGTGCCGTTGTCCACAGGGCCGCCCGACCCGGATCCGATACCGCCTCCACAGCCTGTGGACAAGCGGAAGCCCCGCCGAAACGCTGGCGTAGCATGGCGAAGAATCGTCCGGTACCCCCTGCGGACTGGAACGGAAGGCCGCGAGTGAACGCACCACCACCGTCAGCAACTCCACCGGCACAGGAGCCGGCCGAGCCCAAGGACCGGCCGGCCCGCCTCACCGTGGGCGTCGTCGGAGCGGGCCGCGTCGGCCCCGCCCTCGCCGCGTCCCTGCAGCTCGCCGGCCACCGCCCGGTCGCGGTCTCCGGGGTGTCCGACGCCTCCCGCCGCCGTGCCGCCACGCTGCTGCCCGACGTGCCGGTGGTCCCTCCGGCCGAGGTGCTCGCCCGCGCCGAGCTGGTGCTGCTCACCGTGCCCGACGACGCCCTGCCCGGACTCGTCGAGGGCCTCGCGGAGACGGGCGCCGTCCGCCCGGGACAGCTGCTGGTGCACACCTCCGGGCGGTACGGCACGGGGGTCCTCGACCCCGCCCGCCGCGCGGGCGCGCTGCCGCTCGCCCTGCACCCCGCCATGACCTTCACCGGCACCTCCGTCGACGTCCAGCGGCTGGCCGGCTGCTCGTTCGGCGTCACCGCCCCCGAGGAGCTGCGGCTCGCCGCCGAGGCCCTGGTCATCGAGATGGGCGGCGAGCCCGAGTGGATCGAGGAAGAGGCCCGACCGCTGTACCACGCGGCCCTCGCCCTCGGCGCGAACCACCTGGTCACGCTCGTCGCCCAGTCCATGGAGCTGCTGCGCTCGGCCGGGGTCGGTGCACCCGACCGGATGCTGGGCCCGCTGCTCGGCGCCGCGCTCGACAACGCCCTGCGCTCGGGCGACGCCGCGCTCACGGGCCCGGTCGCCCGCGGGGACGCCGGCACCGTCGCCGCCCATGTGTCGGTGCTCCGCGAGCACGCGCCGGCCACGGTCGCCGGCTACCTGGCCATGGCGCGTACGACGGCGGACCGCGCCCTCGCGCACGGTCTGCTCAAGCCGGAGCTCGCCGAGGACCTGCTGGTGGTCCTCGCGGACGGTTCGTCCGCCGCGGACGGAGAGAGCAGCCGATGACCGCCCCGCTGCGTACGGCCGCCGAGCTGCACGCCCTCGCCCCGGCGACCGCACGCCGCGCCGTCGTGATGACCATGGGCGCCCTTCACGAGGGCCACGCCACGCTGATCCGCACGGCCCGCACACTGGTCGGCCCCGAGGGCCAGGTCGTCGTCACGGTCTTCGTCAACCCCCTGCAGTTCGGCGCGGGTGAGGATCTCGACCGGTACCCGCGCACCCTCGAAGCGGACCTGAAGACCGCGGTGGGAGCGGGCGCGGACGCCGTGTTCGCCCCGCCCGTGGAGGAGGTGTACCCGGGCGGTGAGCCCCAGGTGCGCGTCTCCGCGGGCCCCATGGGCGAGCTCCTCGAAGGAGCCTCCCGCCCCGGCCACTTCGACGGGATGCTCACGGTCGTCGCCAAGCTGCTCCATCTGACGCGTCCTGATGTGGCGCTGTTCGGGCAGAAGGACGCCCAGCAGCTCGCCCTGATCCGCCGCATGACCCGCGACCTGAACTTCCCGGTGGAGATCGTCGGCGTACCGACCGTTCGGGAGCCGGACGGCCTCGCGCTCTCCAGCCGCAACCGTTATCTGTCCACCGAGGAGCGGCACACCGCCCTCGTGCTCTCCCGGGCCCTCTTCGCCGCCCGGGACCGGCTCGCCGCCCAGCAGGCACTGCGAGCCCGGGCCGAGTCGGCGCCCGCGCCCACCGCACGGGCCGCCGCGCTCTCCGCGCTCGGCGAGGCCCGCGCGGCCGCCGACGCGCACGCGGTCGCGGCCGCCCAGCCCGGCGGGTGCGCCGACGCCGTACGAGCCGCGGCCCGGGCCGTCCTCGAAGACGCGGCGAAGACGACGCCGCCTCTCGTCCTGGACTATCTGGCGCTGGTCGACCCGGCCGACTTCACCGAGGTCCCCGAC
This sequence comes from Streptomyces sp. NBC_00259, assembly GCF_036181745.1. Lineage (NCBI taxonomy): Bacteria > Bacillati > Actinomycetota > Actinomycetes > Kitasatosporales > Streptomycetaceae > Streptomyces > Streptomyces sp. NBC_00259. Next base: position 4,420,251 of record NZ_CP108080.1, read on the forward strand.
GCGCACACCGGCGAGGCGATCATGGCCCTCGCCGGGCGGGTCGGGGCGACGCGGCTGATCGACAACATCCATCTGACCTTCGGAGCCGCCTCGTGACGAGCACCGGCATGACCAGCACCGGCAGCCCCGGCACCGTCATACGGCTGAACGCCCCCGCGCCCGGCTGGTCCATCGAGGCCGACGTCGTCGTGGTCGGCTCCGGCGTCGCCGGCCTGACGACGGCCCTGCGGTGCACGGCCGAGGGTCTGCGTACGGTCGTGGTCACCAAGGCACTCCTGGACGACGGTTCCACCCGCTGGGCGCAGGGTGGCATCGCCGCGGCGCTCGGCGAGGGCGACACCGCCGAGCAGCATCTGGACGACACCCTGGTCGCGGGCGCCGGGCTGTGCGACGAGGAGGCCGTACGCACCCTCGTCACCGAAGGGCCCGACGCGGTACGGCGGCTGATCGCGACGGGCGCCCGCTTCGATCTGACCGCCGAGGGAGGCATCGCGCTCACCCGCGAGGGCGGCCACCACCGGCGCCGCATCGCCCACGCGGGCGGCGACGCGACGGGTGCGGAGATCTCCAGGGCGCTGGTCACGGCGATACGCGACGGGGCCGTCCGCGTCATCGAGCACGCGCTGGTGCTGGACCTTCTGACGGACGCGGAAGGCCGTACGGCAGGTATCACCCTGCACGTCATGGGCGAGGGCCAGCACGACGGCGTGGGCGCGGTGCACGCGCCCGCTGTGGTCCTGGCGACCGGCGGCATGGGCCAGGTCTTCTCCGCCACCACCAACCCGCCGGTGTCCACCGGGGACGGGGTGGCGCTCGCCCTGCGCGCCGGCGCGGAGGTCAGCGACCTCGAGTTCGTCCAGTTCCACCCGACCGTCCTGTACCTGGGCCCGGAGTCCGAGGGCCAGCAGCCGCTCGTCTCCGAGGCGGTACGGGGCGAGGGCGCCCACCTCGTCGACGCGTCCGGCAACCGTTTCATGCTGGGCCGGCACGAGCTGGCCGAGCTCGCTCCCCGCGACATCGTGGCGAAGGGCATCATGCGCCGCATGCAGGAGCAGGGCGCGGACCACATGTTCCTGGACGCCCGCCACTTCGGCGCGGAGATGTGGGAGACCCGCTTCCCCACGATCCTCGTGGCCTGCCGTTCCCACGGCATCGACCCGGTCACCGAGCCCGTCCCGGTCGCCCCGGCGGCCCACTACGCCTCCGGCGGCGTGCGCACCGACCTCCACGGCCGCACGACCGTCCCCGGCCTCTACGCCTGCGGCGAGGTCGCCTGCACAGGTGTCCACGGCGCCAACCGCCTGGCCTCCAACTCCCTCCTGGAGGGCCTGGTCTTCGCGGAGCGCATCGCGACGGCGATCGCGACGCGGGAGCCCGGTGCACCGGCCCCCGACGGCGGGACCTCCGGCCCGGCCACGGACGCGGCGCAGCCCGAAGGGGCCCCACAGGCCGCTGCCGGATGGCTGGACGGGCCCACGGCCGACGCCGAGCCGGCCGGTGCGCCGCAGGCCGCCGCCGAGTCCCTGCGTACGGTCTGCCCGGACGGCGGGACCGTCGGGGCAGGGGGCCTCGTACCGCTGCTCATGCCCGAGGCGCGGCACGAGATCCAGCGGATCATGACGCGCGGCGCGGGTGTGCTCCGTTCCGCCGCGAGCCTGGACGAGGCGGCGGACGCGCTGGAGGCGCTGCACCTGTCGGCGCTGCACGACGCCGAGGAGTTCGACAAGGCCGCAGAGCCCGGCGTCGAGTCCTGGGAGGCGGCCAATCTGCTGCTCGTCTCGCGGGTCCTGGTCGCCGCCGCCCGTGAGCGCGCGGAGACCCGCGGCTGCCACTGGCGCGAGGACCACCCCGGGCGGGACGACGCGCAGTGGCGCCGTCATATCGTCGTGCGGCTCACCCCCGACCGCCGTCTCGTCGTACGCCGCACCGCCACCGAAGCACTTCCGCCCGTAACCCCGATCCCCACCAGCCCCACCGCCGACAGGGAGCCGCAACCGTGAGTACGCCCGAAGAACGTCCGGAGCCCGTTGAGGTCCCGCTGATCCAGATCGGCGCCCCCGCCGGCGAGGCGGGCTGCGGCGACGACTGCGGCTGCGCCGACGAGGTGTACGAGTGCGGTCTCGACCCCGCCCTCGCCGAACTCCTCGCCGAGGCCGGTCTCGACCCCGTCCAGGTCGAGGACATCGCGCACCTCGCGATCGAGGAGGACCTGGACGGCGGCGTCGACATCACGACCGTCGCCACCGTCCCCGAGGACGCGGTGGCGACCGGCGACTTCACCGCCCGCGAGGACGGCGTCGTCGCGGGCCTGCGGGTCGCCGAGGCGGTCCTCTCGATCGTCTGCACCGACGCTTTCGAGGTCGAGCGCCATGTCGAGGACGGCGACCGCGTCGAGGCGGGCCAGAAGCTCCTCTCCGTGACCGCCCGCACCCGTGACCTGCTCACCGGCGAGCGCAGCGCCCTGAACCTCCTGTGCCGCCTCTCCGGCATCGCCACCGCCACCCGCGCCTGGGCCGACGTCCTCGAAGGCACCAACGCGCGCGTGCGCGACACCCGCAAGACGACGCCGGGCCTGCGCGCCCTGGAGAAGTACGCCGTGCGCTGCGGCGGCGGCGTCAACCACCGCATGTCGCTGTCCGACGCGGCGCTCGTCAAGGACAACCACGTCGTCGCCGCCGGCGGTGTCGCCCAGGCCTTCAAGGCCGTCCGGGAGACGCTCGCCGAGCTGGGCACCCCGGACCTCCCCGTCGAGGTCGAGGTCGACACCCTCCACCAGGTCCGCGAGGTCCTGGACGCCGGAGCGGACCTGATCCTGCTCGACAACTTCACCCCGGTGGAGACCGAGGAGGCCGTCGCCCTGGTCAGGAACCGCGCGGTCCTGGAGTCCTCCGGCCGCCTCTCCCTGGCCAACGCCCGGGCGTACGCCGAGACGGGCGTCGACTACCTCGCGGTCGGGGCCCTCACCCACTCCTCCGCGATCCTCGACATCGGTCTCGACCTGCGAGAGGCCGGGGTCTGAACCGATGCTGCTCACCATCGACGTCGGCAACACCCACACCGTCCTCGGCCTCTTCGACGGCGAGGACATCGTGGAGCACTGGCGCGTCTCCACCGATCCGCGCCGCACCGCCGACGAGCTGGCGGTGCTCCTCAACGGGCTGATGGGCATGCACCCGCTGCTCGGTGAGGAACTCGGCGACGGCATCGAGGGCATCGCGATCTGCGCCACCGTCCCGTCGGTGCTGCACGAACTGCGTGAGGTGACCCGCCGCTACTACGGCGACGTCCCCGCCGTCCTCGTCGAGCCCGGCGTCAAGACCGGTGTGCCGGTTCTGACGGACAACCCCAAGGAGGTCGGCGCCGACCGCATCATCAACGCGGTCGCCGCCGTCGAGCTGTACGGCGGCCCGGCGATCGTCGTCGACTTCGGCACGGCGACGACCTTCGACGCGATCAGTGCCCGCGGCGAGTACGCGGGCGGGGTCATCGCTCCCGGCATCGAGATCTCGGTCGACGCCCTCGGCGTGCGGGGTGCCCAGCTCCGCAAGATCGAGCTGGCCCGCCCGCGCAGCGTCATCGGCAAGAACACGGTGGAGGCCATGCAGGCGGGCATCGTGTACGGCTTCGCGGGCCAGGTGGACGGTGTCGTCGAGCGCATGAAGCGGGAACTCGCCGAGGACCCGGACGAGGTGACCGTGATCGCGACGGGTGGCCTGGCACCGGTGGTGCTCGCCGAGTCGTCCGTGATCGACGAGCACGAGCCCTGGCTGACGCTGATCGGCCTGCGCCTCGTGTACGAGCGGAACGTCTCGCGTATGTGAACCCGCGCCGGCACCCTCGGCCGTCCGGTGCCGGCGCCGCGCCACGAGTCAGACGTTAAACAAATTTTGTCCGATTAGCGCGTATCGTCGGCCCATGCCCACGCCATACGGATCCCGCGGCGGCATGGCGTTCAGCGCGGACGAACTGCGTGTGCTCCGCCGCGCCCTCGCCATCGCCCTCCACCCCGACCAGTTCCGCCCCACCGACACGGCCGACGGCCCGGGCGGGAACACCGCCCAGGAGTGCCTGCGGCTCGCCCAGTCCGTGGACGAGGCCGTCCGTGAGGCGGGCCGGCTGCGTACGTTCCTCCTCGCCGACCTGGCCAGGTACCGCGACGCCCTTCCCGGCTCGGAGGGGGGCTATCTGGAGCTCCTCCAGGACGCCCTCGCCGCCGGGTACGAGCCGGCCCCCGAGGATCTCGCCGCCCTGCGCTCACTGCGCCGGACGCCCCTGACGGCCGCGCTGCTGGAGCGCTGCCAGGATCTCGCCGAGGAGTCGGTACGCGCCCGCCTCGCCGGCCGCACGGCCGACCGGGCAGCCGACCGGGCGCCGGTCGCGGCCCCGCCCCGCATCCGTCTGCTCGCCCTGCCGGGCGGCCGTGCCGCCGCCACCGGGGACAAGCCGGAGCCCCGCCCGGCGGACCCCAAACCCTCGCCCAGGCCCGCTCCGCGGCCGGACCGCCCCATCCCCACGCCCGGCGAGGTCTTCCCGCCGCGCCGCCGACCCGTCCCCCCGCCGGAGAAGCGGGCTGCCGGATAGCTACTCTGGAGGGCATGGACTACGTATCCGCGCTCCTGCCCCCCATCGTGATGGCCGGGTTCTTCATCGCTCTCGTCGTGACGATCGTGAAGAGCCAGGGCGGCCCGAACAAGGCCAAGGAGGACGCCGCGGTGGACGCGGCGATGGCACGCGCGGAAGCCGCTCGTCAGTCCGCCCCGGCCGAGCGCCCGAAAGAGGCCTGACCCCCGGTCCGACCCCGCTGCTTCCAGGACGTACGGCTCAACAAGGCCGTACGTCCTTTTTCGTACCCGAACTACGTCAATAGCCAGTCATTCCGACATCTCAGACTATGGTGGCGATGTGCCCCGCCAATTGGGAGAGCTCGAAGACTCCGTCATGACGCGCATCTGGCAATGGAACCGCCCGGTGACGGTGCGCGAAGTGCTGGAAGATCTCCAGCAGGAACGGTCCATCGCCTACACAACCGTCATGACGGTAATGGACAATCTCCATCAGAAGGGCTGGGTGCGCAGGGAAGTCGAAGGTCGTGCCTATCGATATACCGCGGTGTCCACCCGGGCCGCCTACTCGGCCGCACTGATGAACGAAGCGTGGTCCCAGAGCGACAACCCCGCCTCGGCCCTTGTCGCCTTCTTCGGCATGATGTCCTCGGACCAGCGCCAGGCACTCCGGGACGCGATCCGCGTCGTTCAGCGTGACCCCGAGGAAGACGCTCCCGAAGTGGCCCGTGAAGCTTCCCCGCAAGGGCTGCCGGAGGGTTCTCCCGAACAGGGGACCGAGGACGGCGAGGACGCCGAGGGCGCCGACGGCGCGGACGGAGCGGGGCGATAGCGTCCGGTCATGTCGTCAGCGCATCCCCTTCCCAATGTCGCAGCAAATGCCGTCACCGTCCGGCGGGCCAGGACCAGCGATGTGCCGGCCGTCCGCCGTCTCGTGGATCCGTACGTGGGCGAAGGCATCCTGCTCGACAAAGCGACGGTCACGCTTTACGAGGACATCCAGGAGTTCTGGGTCGCGGAACGCGAGACGGACGACCGAGTGGTCGGCTGCGGTGCGCTCCACGTGATGTGGGAAGATCTCGCGGAAGTCCGCACTCTCGCGGTGGATCCGCAGTTCAGGGGCTCCGGTGTGGGCCATCACCTGCTGGACAAGCTGTTGCACACGGCCCGCTGGCTGGGTGTGCGCCGAGTATTCTGCCTGACCTTCGAAGTGGACTTCTTCACGAAGCACGGGTTCGTGGAGATCGGCGAGACTCCGGTCGAGGGAGATGTCTACAGCGAGCTGCTGCGTTCCTATGACGAGGGTGTCGCCGAGTTCCTCGGTCTCGAACGAGTGAAGCCGAACACCTTGGGTAACAGCCGGATGCTTCTGCACCTGTGATCCCGCATCGACGGGAAGAGGGGCGGAACGGAACGCAGGACTGAACCCCTATGTCCGAATCGCGTACGTTTCCCGCGTTCCCGGGGTTCTGAACCTCTGCCAGGGGTTTGTGTTTTCCAGAGAAAAGCGGTTTCCTTTCCGCGTACTGCATTTTCGATGAAAGGAAATCCGGTGGCACAGAAGGTTCAGGTCCTTCTTGTCGATGACCTCGACGGCGGCGAGGCGGACGAGACCGTGACGTTCGCTCTGGACGGCAAGACCTACGAGATCGACCTCACCACCGCCAATGCGGACAAGCTCCGTGGCCTGCTCGATCCGTACACCAAGGGCGGCCGGCGTACCGGCGGCCGTGCGGCGACCGGCCGTGGAAAGGGCCGTGCCGCCGCCGCGACCGGCAACAAGGACACGGCGGAGATCCGCAAGTGGGCCAAGGAGAACGGCTACAGCGTCAACGACCGCGGCCGCGTTCCCGCCGAGATCCGCGAGGCCTACGAGAAGGCCAACGGCTGAGCATGCGCATGCGGCCCTGCCGCATTCGTACGCACCAACCGGGCCCGGTGGCAGGCATTCGCCGCCGCGTCCACGAGCCGTACGAGGTCGGGGGTGCCCCCACCGCCCCCGGGCCCGGCCCTTCGCCCGAGAGCGGCGAACGCCGGAAGTGACGGTTCCACCTCGTGCCCCGGCTCCGGGGGCCGCAGCCAGACGGCGGCCCCCTGTGGCGGTGCCGACGGGGCGGCACGCACGTGCGGCACCGGCGCGGGAATGGACCCGCCCGGGCCGAGGGCGGTCAGGTCGAGCGCGATCCCGCCCCACTCCAGCCAGCCGAGCAGCCCCGGCAGCTCCTCGGCGCTGCCCGCGGCCACCAGAAATCGCATCCTGCTCCCCGCGAGAGCGACGGGACCGGTGCGTCCGCACCGCCTGAGCAGCGCGAATCCGGCGTCGGCCGGCAGCTCCAGCACGTCGAAGCGCAGCCCGGTCAGAAGCTGTACCGGTGGCCCTTCGGCCGTTGCCCAGCCAAGCTCGTACTCATACCACCGTGTGCTGCTGTCATCGAGCGGCGCGCGCGGTACCGGGAGAGTGAACGCCATGCCCTGGGAACTACCGGGACGGCCCGATAGTTACGGAATGTCGGGAGGTGGTCGCTCAGAGTGCTCGAAAGGAGGTGGTGGGGGCGTGTTCGGGGGCGCAAGGATGTTCGCCCGTAGCTGAGGGAACCGGTGCGCGCGGCATGGAGTGTCCGTGCATACGGGTAAGACATCCCTAGTGGGGACGGACGACACGCAGGGTTTAGCAGTCTCACGTTCGCCATCGGCGTACAGATGGCACGGGTAACTGCTTGGCCTGCGGGAACATCGTCTCGCACCATCGGGTTGGAGCATTTGTCGGCGTTCGGGGCAGGAGGCCATCGACGGGTGTCGGCAGTTGGAATGAGCGGTCCCCGCTCGCGGGACTAAGCTGCGGAAGGACAGGGAGGGGATCGACCCCTAACTGACTGACCGCTCTGAGGAGCGATTAACGATGTTCGAGAGGTTCACCGACCGCGCGCGGCGGGTTGTCGTCCTGGCTCAGGAAGAAGCCCGGATGCTCAACCACAACTACATCGGCACCGAGCACATCCTCCTGGGCCTGATCCACGAGGGTGAGGGTGTCGCCGCTAAGGCCCTGGAGAGCCTCGGGATTTCGCTCGAGGCGGTCCGCCAGCAGGTGGAGGAGATCATCGGTCAGGGCCAGCAGGCCCCGTCCGGGCACATTCCCTTCACGCCCCGTGCCAAGAAGGTACTGGAGCTGTCGCTCCGTGAGGCTCTTCAGCTGGGCCACAACTACATCGGCACCGAGCACATCCTGCTCGGCCTGATCCGCGAGGGCGAGGGCGTCGCCGCCCAGGTCCTCGTGAAGCTGGGCGCCGATCTCAACCGGGTGCGGCAGCAGGTCATCCAGCTGCTCTCCGGTTACCAGGGCAAGGAAGCCGCCACGGCAGGCGGCCCGGCCGAGGGCACGCCCTCGACCTCACTCGTCCTCGACCAGTTCGGCCGGAATCTCACCCAGGCCGCTCGTGAGTCCAAGCTCGACCCGGTCATCGGGCGCGAGAAGGAGATCGAGCGGGTCATGCAGGTGCTGTCCCGCCGGACCAAGAACAACCCGGTGCTCATCGGCGAGCCCGGCGTCGGCAAGACGGCGGTCGTCGAGGGCCTGGCGCAGGCCATCGTCAAGGGCGAGGTGCCCGAGACCCTCAAGGACAAGCACCTCTACACCCTGGACCTGGGCGCGCTGGTCGCCGGCTCCCGCTACCGCGGTGACTTCGAGGAGCGCCTGAAGAAGGTCCTCAAGGAGATCCGCACCCGCGGCGACATCATCCTGTTCATCGACGAGCTCCACACCCTGGTGGGTGCGGGCGCCGCCGAGGGCGCGATCGACGCCGCCTCGATCCTCAAGCCGATGCTGGCGCGAGGCGAGCTGCAGACCATCGGTGCGACGACGCTCGACGAGTACCGCAAGCACCTGGAGAAGGACGCGGCCCTGGAGCGCCGCTTCCAGCCCATCCAGGTCGCCGAGCCGTCCCTGCCGCACACCATCGAGATCCTCAAGGGCCTGCGCGACCGTTACGAGGCGCATCACCGCGTCTCCATCACGGACGAGGCGCTGGTCCAGGCCGCGACCCTGGCCGACCGGTACATCTCGGACCGCTTCCTGCCGGACAAGGCGATCGACCTGATCGACGAGGCCGGCTCCCGGATGCGCATCCGCCGGATGACCGCTCCGCCGGACCTCCGCGAGTTCGACGAGAAGATCGCCGGTGTCCGCCGGGACAAGGAGTCCGCGATCGACTCCCAGGACTTCGAGAAGGCGGCGTCTCTCCGCGACAAGGAGAAGCAGCTGCTGGCGGCGAAGGCCAAGCGGGAGAAGGAGTGGAAGGCCGGCGACATGGACGTCGTCGCCGAGGTCGACGGCGAGCTGATCGCCGAGGTCCTCGCCACGGCCACCGGCATCCCGGTCTTCAAGCTGACGGAGGAGGAGTCCTCCCGTCTGCTCCGCATGGAGGACGAGCTCCACAAGCGCGTCATCGGCCAGAAGGACGCCATCAAGGCGCTGTCCCAGGCGATCCGGCGTACCCGCGCCGGTCTGAAGGACCCGAAGCGCCCCGGTGGTTCGTTCATCTTCGCCGGCCCGTCCGGTGTCGGTAAGACCGAGCTCTCCAAGACGCTCGCCGAATTCCTCTTCGGCGACGAGGACGCGCTGATCTCCCTCGACATGTCGGAGTTCAGCGAGAAGCACACGGTTTCCCGCCTCTTCGGTTCCCCGCCCGGATACGTGGGCTACGAAGAGGGCGGCCAGCTCACCGAGAAGGTGCGCCGGAAGCCGTTCTCCGTCGTCCTCTTCGACGAGGTCGAGAAGGCCCACCCCGATATCTTCAATTCCCTTCTCCAGATCCTGGAGGACGGTCGACTGACCGACTCCCAGGGCCGGGTCGTGGACTTCAAGAACACGGTCATCATCATGACGACCAACCTCGGGACCCGGGACATCTCCAAGGGCTTCAACCTGGGCTTCGCCGCCCAGGGCGACACGAAGAGCACCTACGACCGGATGAAGGCGAAGGTCAACGAAGAGCTGAAGCAGCACTTCCGGCCGGAGTTCCTGAACCGCGTGGACGACACGGTCGTCTTCCACCAGCTGTCCGAGGAAGACATCATCCAGATCGTCGACCTGATGATCGCCAAGGTGGACGAGCGCCTGAAGGACCGGGACATGGGCATCGAGCTCAGCCAGGAGGCGAAGCTCCTGCTGGCGAAGAAGGGCTACGACCCCGTCCTGGGTGCCCGTCCGCTGCGCCGGACGATCCAGCGTGAGATCGAGGACCTGCTTTCCGAGAAGATCCTCTTCGGCGAGCTGCGTCCGGGTCACATCGTGGTCGTCGACACCGAGGGCGAGGGTGAGGAGAAGAAGTTCACCTTCCGCGGTGAGGAGAAGTCGGCTCTGCCGGACGTCCCGCCGATCGAGTCGGCGGCGGGTGGCGGCGCCGGGCCGAACCTGTCGAAGGACGCGTAAGCGTTCCGAGCGCGAACAAGGGGCTGCCCCCGGACCTCAAGGGTCCGGGGGCAGCCCCTTCTCCGTGTCCTCGGCTCAGCAGATCTCCGGCTTCCGCCAGGCGCATTCGAGGTCGCCGGGGGCCGGCCGCGGCGCATTGCGCAGCTGCTGCGGTACGGACGGCCGCGCGGCGGCGATCTCGCCGCCGGCCGTGTCGGACCCGGCCAGGGTCACCACGATGGCGTCCTCGATGCTCTTCACGGAGGACGCGAGGTAGTTGTTGAGCACGATGCTGTAGACGAGTTCGCGGCCCCCGGCGTCGGTGACGTATCCGGAGAGCGCGGAAGCGCCGGTCAGCGAGCCGGTCTTGGCGCGGGCGTTGAGAGCGGCAGGGGTGTTGCACATACGTGTGCGGAGGGTGCCGCCGATCGCGCGGTCGGGGTTGCAGGCGACGGGCAGCGACGCGTGCCAGTCGGCGTACCAGGGCGCGTCGGTGACCGCCAGCAGCAGCCGGGTGAGCTGGTCGGCGGAGAAGACGTTCATCCGGGACAGCCCGGAGCCGTCGACCTGGCGGAGCTTCGCCGCGTCGACGCCCTCCTTCTTCAGGAAGCCGTCGATGGCGGCGAGGCCCGCGCTCCAGGTGCCCTGCCCGGCCGTCTCGTAGCCGATCGTCTTGGTCAGCGCCTCGGCGTGCATGTTGTTGGACAGCTTCATGAAGGGGAGCATCAGCTCCTTGAGCGGCATGGAGCTGTGTGAGGCGAGGACCTTCGCGCCGGGCGGGGTGGGCCGGCCGAGGCGCGGGGAGCCGAGGACGCGTACACCCCGCTCGGCGAGGGCATCGGCGAAGACGGACGCCGCGTAGCCGGTCGGCTCCCAGACGGTGACCCATTCCTTGGTGGCGGAGCCGCCGACCGGGATGTTCCCACTGACGACGATGGTGTTGGTGCCGTGCTCGCGCTCGACGGCGAGCGTGTCGGTCCCTCCGGCGGGGACGGTGGTGCCCCGGACGTCGACGTGTACGTAGCCGGTCGGCGGGGTGAGTTTCACGACGGGCCTGGCGCCGGGAGCGGCGCCGGGAAGCGCCTCGACGATGACGGTGCCGGCGTCGTAGTCGGTGTCGGGGGCGACGGTCAGCGGGGAGATCTGGGCCGAGTAGTAGGAGGACTCGTCGTCGGCGGCCCAGGAGCGGCCCAGCCGGCTGGTGTCGAAGCGGGTGTCGTCGGCGACGATGCGGCCGGTGACCTTCCGGATCCCGGACTCGCGCAGCTGGGCGGCGAGTTTGCCGTAGTCGGAGGCGAGCGTGGTGGGGTCGCCCGTACCGCGGAGATAGAGGTCGCCCTGGAGGGTCGATCCGGAGCGGCTGCCGGTGGACAGCACGTCGGTGCGGAACCGGTGGTCGGGGCCGAGCAGTGCCATCGCGGCGGTCGAGGTGGCGAGTTTGGTGTTGGAAGCGGGCATCAGCCGGTCGCCGGCGGCGCGTTCGTAGAGCCGCTGTCCGGTGGTGGCGTCGGCGACGACGACGCTCGCGGCGGCGCCCTCCATCCGGGAATCGGCGAGGATCGTGTCGATGGCGCCCTTGAGCCCGATGGCGGAGGGCCCCGCTCCGGCGGGTGCGCCGCCCGCGCTCCAGCTGAGGGCGGCGACGAGGCCGAGGGCGAGCGGCCAGGTCCAGGCGCGGCGAATCACGGGTCTACTCATGCCACACGAGGATGGCGGACGCGGGCGGAGGCGGGAAGGAGGCGTGGCCCGCGGCCTACGCCATCTCGTCGACCGTCACCCGGACTTGGGGCGGAAGGCTGTCGAGGCCCGTGAACGTACCGTCTGTCGTGATGATGTCGAGGGACCGGAGCTTGTCCAGCGCGGTCAGCGGCGCGAGTGCCACGTCCTCCACCGGCGTCCAGATGCGCACCAGCGTCAGGGTCCCGACGTCCGGGAAGAGTTCCGGGACGCGGGCGAGCGACGGCTGAGCGTCACGCAGTTCCAGGCGCAGCCTCGTGACGGGCGGGGTGATGGTGACGGCGGCCAGCTGCCGGTCGTCCAGCGTCAGGTCGCTGATCCGGCACCCGGCGGGCACCGAGAGATCGGAGAGCACCGGCGAGCGGTTCAGTTCGAGGGCGAGCGTGGAGGGAGCGTCACGCAGACACCGCAGGTCCCTCAGCGCGGTGTTGCCGGAGATGCGGATGAAGCCGGGGGAACAGGCCCGCACGGTGTCGGCGATGAGGTCCTCGGGCAGGTCGCCCTGGAAGTGCAGTGCCTCCCTTCCGCCGATCTCCCTCAGCGCCGTCGCCTGTTCCTCGCTGCGGATGGTGAAGTGCAGGCCGGCGGGGTCGATGGCGGCGATGACCTCGGCCGCGTACCGCTCGGTGGGGTAGCGGTCCCAGGCCCAGACCAACTGCGCGCGCACCGGCAGCGACGGGTGCCGGGCGTACCGTGCGAGGAACGGGATCGCCGCGTCCGAGGTGATGTACGACGCCGTGGTGACGGTCATCCGGGCGGCGTTGTCGTCGGCCGCGTCCTCGGGGCCCGGCAGCAGGTCCAGGACGAGCGGGCCCGCGGCGGCCAGTTCGCGCGCTTCGGACCGGCTGCGCGGCGGAATCACCTGCGCAGTGCGGCTCAGCAGCGCCTCGCGGATGTCCGGCGCGATCTCCGTCGCCTCCTCCATCGCCGCCGCCGCGACCACCAGGATGCGCAGCCGTACGGCGCGGTCCTGTGCCGAGTCCGCCGCCGCCAGCAGCTCCGTGAAGATCTCCGCGCATTCGCGTGGCCGTGCATGGGCCACCGACATACGGATGACGTCCTCCCACTGGTCGTCCGCCGCATGCCGCGTCAGTACGCCGATGTGCCATTCGTCGACGATCGCCTTGGCCGCGAGGTGGTCCTGGAACGTGCGGTGGACGAAGTCCACGGCACCGGGGGAGGGTTCGCGCAGCAGTCCGCTGCGCTGGAGCAGATGGGAGAAGACCGCCTGGGGATCCCCGGCGGCCGCCGCCTCGGGCACCGCGGGAATCGCCCCGAGGACCAGTGTCTCGGCGCGTGAACGGTCCATCTCCGTGCGCCCGTTGAGCGTGAGCCAGTACGCCAGGCGCTGGATCAGCTGGATCTGCGGGGCCTCGGGGAGGTCGACCCCGGACGGGGTGCCCATGTCCCGCTCCCGGTCGCGGCGGGTGAGCAGCATCGACAGCGCGGCTTCGTACAGGGCCTTGCGGCCGCGCGGCAGAAAGCCTCGGCGGTCGCGGTGCAGTGCGCAGATGAGGCCGCACATCAGGGGGTTGGTGGCGAGGCGCGCCAGATCCTGCTTCGTGCGGAGGGCGTCGAGGAGCGGCTGCCGGTGCGGCGCCGCGTCCGGGCCCGCTGCCTGGTGCCAGCGGTCGACGAACGTGGCGACGGCGGCACGGTTCATGGGGGAGAGGGTGAGTTCGGTGAAGCCGTCGGAGGTGAGCCAGTCGTCGCGTACGGCGGAGGGGCGGGAGGTGACGAGCCAGCGGTTGCCGCCGTCGTACGTGGCGAGCAGATCGCGGAGCCAGCGGCGGGTGCGGTCCCGCTCGGCCTCGGGGATCTCGTCGATGCCGTCGACGAGGATCAGGCCGCGTCCGGCGGTCAGGACCCGGTCCGCCCAGCCGTCGGGCGGGGCGAGGGGGCAGCCGACGGCGGTGAGGAAGCGGTCGGGTGCGGGCAGGCGCTCGCCGTGGCGGGTGAGGGTGCGCAGCGGGAGGACGAAGGGGATGCGGTCGTGGAGATGGGCCATGCGCTCGTCCGGGTCCTGCCGGGTCGTGGCCAGGGCGAGCCACTGGACCAGCGTGGTCTTGCCGGAACCGGCGACTCCGCGAAGCAGGACGCGGTGGTGGTCGGCGAGGGCCTGGTCGGCGCGGATCGGTGGGGCCGTCTCCTCAGGCAGCTCCTCCGGCGGCGCCACGTCGCCCGGCGGCTCCTTCGGCGGTCCCACCTGCGCCCGTGACCCGACCGGGGCCGTCTGCTCCTGGGCCCCCGCGGTCCGGGAGCTCCGGGCGCTCCACGCGGTCCGGGCGTCCTGCTCGCTCCCGTCGTCGGTCGCCTCCAGGCTCAGATAGGCCACGTCCAGCGGCAACGTCTCGGGCGAGTCGCGCAGGTCGATGCCGTAGATCGTCAGGCTGCCGTGCTTCTTCCCCGTGTACGCCAGATAGCGGCGCTCGAAGGCCACGTCGCGGGCGTCGGCGCGGGGCACCCGGAGGATCAGCTCGTCGAGCTTGGCGATCAGCTCGGCCTGGGTGCGGCTCTGCTCGACCAGGGTGCGGGCGACGAAGGAGGAGCGCTGGGTGAAGAACTGCAGGATGTGCAGGCAGGCCCACTCGCCGACCGAGTCGAGGTAGAGGGTGGCGTCCGCCGACAGCCCTTCGGCGGCGCGGCGGGCCGCCGTGGTGGTGCGCAGCCGCCGTGCCAGCTCGCGGTGGCCCAGTCGTACGGCCTGGACGTCGTCCATCTCCAGGTCGCCGAGCGCGAGCAGCGTGCGGGCGAGGGCGTCGGCCACGGCCTCGGTCTCGTCGGCCGGGAAGGGGGGCTCACCCGGGCGGGCCAGGGATTCATGGACGAGGGTGCCCGCGAGCGTGCGCACGTCCTTCTCCGTGAGGGTGCGCTTCTCGCCGCGGAACGAGACGAGCCCGGCGAGCCGTACGGGCTTGTCCGTGAGGGCCGCGCCGTTTCCCTCCTTGACCAGGAGCCGCTTGAGGAGCGGGGTGAGGGCGGCCGAGGCGAGCCGGGTGCCGACGAGTGCGGGCTCCATCAGGACTCTCCCCCATGTCCCAGGGGGCGTATCCCCCCAAAGCTGCGGTATCCGGCATTCCGCCTGATGTCGTACGGCGCTCGTGGCTAACGGGACTTTGGTCCCGAAACGGAAGGACTTTGGTCCCACCGGCCGTGACAAGGCGCACAGGCGTTTCCGAGACTACTAGGTGGCCTAGTGGGGCTGCGGGGCCGCGCTCCGGGGCGTTCGGGGTCCGGTGGGCGGGACTTTCGGCCGCCCGGGCGGGGCTCTGTGGAGGGCTACGGCCGACGACGGATCCGTGCAGCCCCTACGTGCCCCTAAACCACCCTTCGTCCGGAGATTTCGGACATTGCGGGACTGGCGATGCGATTCCGTCAAGGGTCCCGCTCACACGGGTGCGGCTACGACGAGATGTCGTAGATGGGGTGTTTGAGCTGAGTTGGGGGCCCGGGTTACCAAGGTGTTGCCCCGGTGCAGAAGCGCCGGGTCGCTTCTTGCCCGTACAGCCCGGAGGTTCTCCCCGCATGTCGAAGCGCAGCAACACCCTCAACCGTTTCCGCCCGTCCGCGATCCGTACCCGTGGCGCCGTGGTGGCCGCTGGACTCGGCGCCGTGATGGTCGTCGGAGCCGGTGCCGGTGTCGCGTCGGCCGACACGGCGAAGGCCGCCCCCGTGGCTGCCGAGGCCAAGCCGGCCGCCGCCGCGAAGAAGGCCAACGCCTGGGTCAAGCCCGTCGCCCACTACACGCTGTCCGCCAGCTTCAACCAGGGCGGCGCCATGTGGTCCCACAAGCACTCCGGCCAGGACTTCGCCGTTCCGGTCGGCACCCCGGTCAAGGCCGCCAGCGGCGGTGTCGTCGTGAAGGCCGGCCCGAACGGCGGCGGCGACGGTTCCGCGTACGGCAACGCCATCGTGATCAAGCACGGCAACGGCAAGTACTCGCAGTACGCCCACCTGTCGAAGATCAACGTCGGCATAGGCCAGACCGTGAAGGCGGGCAAGCTCATCGCCCTGTCCGGCAACACCGGCAACTCTTCCGGCCCGCACCTTCACTTCGAGATCCGTACGACCCCGAACTACGGCTCCGCCCTGAACCCGGCGAACTTCCTTCGCGCCCAGGGCGTCACCATCTGACGCTCACCCCATGGGGCCGCAGCTCACTTCCGTGGGCCGTGATGGGCCTGTGTCACCAGATCGATGGCGACTTCGAGGACGGCTTCACGCTTCTCCTCGGGGTCGCCTTCGACGTTCTGCATGAAGAACATGCCGGCGTGCATCGTGAACAGCGCGCTGATGCAGCGGACCCGGTCGGTCATGCCGAGGTCCGGGTCCTCGATCAGCCGGGCCATCGTCATCATGCGCTTCTTGAAGGTCTCGCCGATGCTCAGATCGCGCACGGTGGCCTGGTTCTCCTGCATGAAGCGGAAGAGCGGGGCGGCTCCCGTGAGCGCCGCCTGGTAGCGGCGCAGGATCTCCTGCTTGGTCTCCAGGGTGCGCGGCTGCTCCTCGGCCCAGGTGATCAGCTCGTCGATCGGCTGCGTCAGATCCTCGAAGATGCTGATGACGATGTCTTCCTTGGTCTTGAAGTGGTAGTACAGCGCCGCCTTCGTGACCTCGAGCTTCTCTGCGATCTCACGCAGCGACGTCTTCTCGTAGCCATGCTCCGCGAAGAGTTCCAGGGCGACGTCCTGAATGCGCTGTCGGGTGTTGCCTCTGGCCATGGAAGCTCTCCTGAAACGGAACTTACTTGACGCCCGGCTAGTTGCGGGGCTACTTTCCCAGTCTAGTGAACTAGCCGGGCGGCAAGTAAGTACCCAGGGGAGTGGAACGGTGGCAGGACAGAAGGCAGAGAAGGGGGCGGCGCCCGCGGAGCCCGAGGTGTCCGCGGGGGGCACGCCATCCCCGGGGCACGAGGCGGCGGCCGGCGCCCCGGCGGGGGCGCAGCCGCGCAGCGTCCGTGTCGTCCTGCTCGCACTCATGATCGCGATGCTGCTCGCCATGCTCGACAACATGATCATCGGCACCGCCATGCCGACGATCGTCGGCGAGCTGGGCGGCCTCGCCCATCTGTCCTGGGTGGTCACCGCGTACACCCTGGCCACCGCCGCCTCCACCCCCATCTGGGGCAAGCTCGGCGACATGTACGGCCGCAAGGGCGTCTTCCTCACCGCGATCGTCATCTTCCTGATCGGGTCGGCCCTGAGCGGCATGGCCCAGGACATGGGCCAGCTGATCGGCTTCCGGGCCGTGCAGGGCCTGGGCGCCGGCGGTCTGATGGTCGGCGTCATGGCGATCATCGGCGACCTCATACCGCCGCGGGAGCGCGGCAAGTACCAGGGCATGATGGCCGGCGTCATGGCCCTCGCCATGATCGGCGGGCCGCTGGTCGGCGGCACCATCACCGACCACTGGGGCTGGCGCTGGAGCTTCTACATCAACCTGCCGCTCGGCGTCGTCGCGCTCGCGATGCTCACCACCGTGCTGCACCTCCCGAAGAAGGAGCGGGGCGCGGGCAAGAGCCGGATCGACTATCTCGGAGCCGCGCTGCTCACGATCGGCATCACCTCGATCGTGCTCGTCACCACCTGGGGCGGTACGGAGTACGCCTGGGGCTCCGCCGTGATCATGGAGCTCATCGCGATCGGTGTCGCCTCCCTCATCGGCTTCCTCTTCGTGGAGACGAAGGCGGCCGAGCCGATCATGCCGCTGCACATCTTCCGCAGCCGCAACTTCACCCTCATGTCGGTGATCGGCTTCCTCACCGGCTTCGTGATGTTCGGCGCCGTGCTCTTCCTGCCGCTGTTCCAGCAGTCCGTGCAGGGCGCCTCCGCCACCAACTCCGGACTGCTGCTCCTGCCGATGCTGCTGTCGATGATGGTCGTCTCGCTGATCGCGGGCCGGGTCACCACCAACAGCGGCAAGTACAAGATCTTCCCGATCATCGGCGGCGGGCTGATGGTGGCGGGACTCTTCCTGCTCGCCCAGATGGACACCGGCACCTCACGGCTCACCTCCGGCCTCTACATGGCCGTCCTCGGCGCCGGCATGGGCTTCCTGATGCAGATCACGATGCTGGTCGCGCAGAACAGCGTCGAGATGAAGGACATGGGCGTCGCCTCCTCCGCGACCACCCTCTTCCGTACGCTCGGCTCCTCCTTCGGCGTCGCGATCATGGGTGCGCTCTTCACCTCGCGGGTGCAGGACGAGATGGCGGGACAGGGCGGGGGTGCGGCCACCCAGCAGTCGGCACAGCTGGACGCCGCGAGCCTGGCCAAGCTGCCGGAGCAGGTGCGGGAGGCGTACCAGGTCGCGGTGTCCTCGGGTACGCACTCCGCGTTCCTGCTCGGTTCCGCTGTCGCGGTCATCGGCTTCCTGGCGGCGTTCCTCGTCAAGGAGGTGCCGCTGAAGGGCGCGGGTCCGGCGCAGCCGGAGACCGGTGCGTCCGACAGCCGGCGGGGCGAGCCGCAGCCGGCGGAGACCGTCTGACCCGTCCGCGTGCCCGCCCAAGGGCGGACAGACCCATGACGGCCCCTGGCGCACAGCGTCGGGGGCCGTTGTCAGTGGGGCATGTCAGCATCGGGTACGTGGAGAAGCGCGGGGAGAGGTCCGGGGAGCGGCACGGGGGGAGCACCACCCCCGTGACGGCCCACCTCGCCCATCTGCGGCAGCTGCGGTTCGCCAAGGACGCCATGGACCGGGACTGGGCCGGGCCGCTCGACCTCGACGCGGTGGCGGCCCACGCCGGATACTCCCGATTCCACTTCGTCCGGGCCTTCAAGACGGTCTACGGCGAGACGCCCGGCCAGTATCTGTCGCGCAGACGGATCGAGCGGGCCGAGGAGCTGCTCCGCTCCGCGGATCTCTCGGTCACCGAGATCTGCTCACTGGTCGGCTTCAGCAGTCTCGGCACCTTCTCGGCCCGGTTCAAGAAGCAGACCGGCCTGACCCCGAGCGCCTATCGCACGCAGCACGTGGGACGAGGCGCGGCGCTCATACCGGGGTGTTACGCACTGCTGTGGGCCGGCGGCTTTCCGAACCGCAATTCTGGAGAAGCGGGCTGAGCAGGCCGCTGTCTACGGTGGCAGGGCAGTCCCCAGGACGCCCACACACCACCGGAACCGCGGGAGCAGGACATGATCAAGGGCCTTGGCCTCACCACCGTCTGGACGCTCGACCAGGAGCGCACCAAGAACTTCTTCACCGAGAAACTCGGCCTCGTGGTGCGCACGGACATGGCGATGGGCGACATGCGCTGGATCACCGTCGGGGCGAAGGACCAGCCCGAGCTGGAGATGGCTCTGATGCGTCCCGACGGGCCGGGGATGGACCCCGAGTCCGCCAAGGCACTGACCGAGCTGGTCAGCAAGGGAGTGATCGGGGCGGGCGCGTTCCGCACCGACGACTGCCGCGGGGACTACGAAGCGTTCAAGGCGAAGGGGGTGGAGTTCCTGCAGGAGCCGCAGGAGCGGCCGTACGGGATCGAGGCGATCTTCCGTGACGACAACGGCAACTGGTACTCGCTGACGCAGCGCAGCGAGGAGCTCGACCTGAGCAAGAGCTGGGCCTAGAGCTGGGCCCAGTCGGCAGGCGCCCGGCCGGTCAGTCGAGGCGCGTCGGCATCGGGAAGCTGCCCGTGTTCGTCGGGGCGTGCTCCGGGAGCCAGAGGACGGCGATCGCACCGCCGGTGCCGCCGGGCGCCTCCGTGGCCCCGGGGGCGGCGTTGCGGAACGTCAGCCGGGCGCCGAGGACCCGCGCCTGGCCTGCCGCGATGGTCAGGCCCAGGCCGTGGCCCGTGCCCGCGCGGTCGCTCGCGCCCGTGCGGAACCGGCTCGGCCCCTCGCGCAGCAGCGCCTCGGGGAAGCCGGGGCCGTGGTCGCGGATGCGGACCACCCGGCCCTCGACCGTGACCTCGATCGGCGGCTTGCCGTACTTGGCGGCGTTGGTCAGCAGATTGAGCAGGATCCGCTCCAGCCGCCGCGGATCCGTGTTGACCCACGACTCGTGGACGACGTTGATCCGCACGTCCGGGTCCAGCACCGTGACCCGCCGGGCGACGAACTCACCCAGCGCGATCTCCTGGAGCTCGGCCCGCTCCGAGGCGCTGTCCAGGCGGGCGACCTCCAGGACGTCCTCGACCAGGGTGCGCATGGCCCGGGCCCGGTCCCGTACCAGCTCGGTCGGCCGGCCGGGCGGCAGCAGCTCCGCCGCCGTGAGCAGCCCGGTCACCGGCGTGCGCAGCTCGTGCGCGATGTCGGCGGTGACCCGGCGCTCGGCCTCGATGCGCTCGTTGAGGGCGTCGGTCAGCGCGTCCACGGCGCGGGCGAGCTCGTCGGTCTCGTCGCGTACGACACCGCCGACGGCCTTGCGGACCCGTACGTCCGTGTTGCCCTCGGCGACCTTGCCGGCCGCCGCGGCGGCCTTGCGCAGCCGGCGCGAGAGCTGGCCGCCGATGAGCACACCCAGCGCGCAGCCGACGAAGACCACCGACACCGAGCCGATGACGAGGGCCCGGTCGAGGTCCTCCATGATGTCCGCGCTGCGGTTGGGGACCGGGCTGTGCAGGGAGAGCACATCGCCGTTGCTGAGCGGCACGGCCGCCCAGATGTCGGGAGCCGGGCCGTCCCCCTGCACATAGGTGGCCCGGCGGCCGTCCGCGAGCAGGTCCCTCAGCTGCCGCGGCAGCTCGGGGTCGTTGAGCTTGGACCCCAGCTTGGGCTCGGTCCTGGGCTTGGTGGTCTCGTAGATGCGCTGGGCGAAGACCAGCCGGCTCATCTGCAGATCGCGCGAGGTCTCGAGCATCGAGACCCGGGCGGCGTTGTGCACGACCAGACTCAGCGCGAACGCGATGAGCGCGCCGACCGCGGCGATGGCGATGCTGATCTTCCAGCGCACCCCGGTACGCAGGGCGAGGCGCCTCATGCCTTGAGTTTGTAGCCGAAGCCCCGGACCGTTTCGATCCGGTCCTGGCCGATCTTCGTACGAAGCCGCTGCACATGGACGTCGACGACGCGGGTGTCACCGCCCCAGCCGTAGTCCCAGACGCGCTCCAGCAGCTTGTCGCGCGACAGCACCGTGCCCGGCGCGGACGAGAACTCCAGCAGGAGCCGCATCTCCGTCGGCGTCAGCCCGACCGGCTCACCGGCCCGGCGCACCTCCATGCCCTCCGTGTCGACCTCCAGGTCACCGAAGGTCAGCACCCCGCGCTCGCCGTCCTGCCCTGGGTCGCCGGAGTCGCCCGCGATCCCGCCCGCGTGGCCGAAGCGGCGCAGCACGGCACGGATCCGGGCGACCAGCACGGCCCCGTCGAACGGCTTGGTGACGTAGTCGTCGGCGCCCGCCTCCAGGCCGAGGACCACGTCGATCGAGTCGGCCCGCGCCGACAGCATGATCACGGGCACGGTCGACTCGTCCCTGATCCGGCGGCAGAGGCTGACACCGTCCAGTCCCGGCAGCATCACATCGAGCAGCGCGATGTCGGGCCTCTTCGCGCGGAAGGCCTCCAGACCGGCCAGCCCGTCCGGCATCGCGGTCACCGCGAAGCCGTCGCGCTCCAGCGCGAGCTGGGTGGCCTCGCGGATGACGTCGTCGTCCTCGACGAACAGGACATGTGTCTCGGCCATCCCGCAGCTCTCTCGGTTCTCGTCTCTCGTTCGGTACGCGACCGGGCCCGGCCGCTCCCTGTCTCCGGTCCGTTCCGGGCCGGTCAGGTGGGGTCGGGTCCGGTCAGTTCTCGCTCGGCGCGGTCGGCGTCGGCAGTTCTTCCTCGCCGCCGACCACCCGGCTGTACTCGTTCTCCACCCGATCGTGCTCCGCGAACTTGTTCCCCGACCAGCGGTAGGTGGTCACGATCTCGCCGGAGGGGTACGAGACCGGGTCGTCCTTGGCGTACACCTGCTGGGTGACGACAAGGTCCCCGCGGTCGATGGTCGAGTAGACCGCGGGCTCCTCCTTCGCGAACACATTCTCGTACGTGCCGTCGTCCGACCGGTACACGTAGGTGCCGATGCCCACCGCGTCTCCGCACGTCATCACGTTCACCACCACGTCCGGTGCCTGCGTGTTGTCGGTGAGGCTCCCGTACGAGGTGTCGATCGCATACGCGTCCGCCGAGCAGGGCCGCAGATCGGCCTTCACGTTCTTGCTGACCTTCGGGTCGCTCATCAGCAGCCGCACCGCGTCGACCTTCTTGACCGGCGAGGCCGTGGCGGACGGCGCAGTGGTCGACGGCGACTGCGCCACCGGGTCCGTCCGTGCCGGGCCCTCGTCGCGCGTACCCGTGCCGCCCGTCGAGCAACCGACCGCGAGCAGCCCGAAGGCGGCGAGCCCGGCCATCGCCGTGCCACTCGCCGCCCAAGGTCCGATACCGCCTCTGACGTGGGAACCGCCGCCGGGGCCGGTCCCGTCACCGGGGCTGCCGCCGCCTCTGGCTAGGCCGCGCAACGCTCCCGCCCCCGTTCCTCACGACCTGCGTGCGTCTGTTCCGTACGATCCGAACGCTCCAGGGTCCGGGCGTCCAGCTCACGGCTCTCCAGCTCCTGGCGGAGCCGGGCGAGCGCCCGGTGCAGCGTGCTCTTCACCGTACCTGTCGACATGCCCAGCGCGGCGGCCGTCTCCTCGGTACTCATCTGCTCCCAGTGGCGCAGCACGACCACGCTGCGCTGCTTGGGCGCGAGGACCTTCAGCACGTCCATGAGCAGGGCCCGGTCGGCGTGCTGCTCGGTGGCGTCCTCGATGCTCGCGTCCGGCAGCTGCTCGGTCGGGACCTCTTCGAGCTTGCGGGCCCGCCACCACTCCGTACGCGTGTTGATCATGACGCGGCGCAGATAGGCGTCGGCGAGGGACTTGTCGGCTATGCCGTCCCAGCGGCCGTAGGTGCGCACGAGCGCGGTCTGCAGCAGGTCCTGGGCGTCGACCGGGTCAGGGACGAGACGCCGTGCGCTGCGCAGCAGCGCCTCCTGCCTGGTGCGTACGTACTCCTCGAATTCGAGCACCTCGCCGTGCGCCATTCCAACCGCCTCCGTCCCCGTCCAAGCCCCGTGACAAGCCGTGTGTTTCCGTGGTCTCGCTTACGTCGAAGAACCTACGGAGCAGTTGTCACGAGGCTGTGCGGAGAAGCCGTCGGAGGGCGCACGGCCGTCCATCGGTTGTGTAACAGGCGGTTGGCCACAGATTCTCAGGTCAGAGGCAAGCGGAACCGGCCATTCTCCAGGGGTTCGACCAGACCGTCCGCGACCAGCCCGTCCAGCGCGCGGGCCCGCTGGACCGGCTCGTCCCAGACCCGGTCCAGCACCGTACGGGACACCGGCGTCACCGCCTCGCGCAGCACCGCGAGGAGTTTGCCGCGTACCTGGCGGTCCGTACCCGCGTAGGTCTGGCCGCGCCGGGGCGGGCCGTCGTGCGCCGGCTTCCCGGCGAGGCGCCACGCGCACAGTTCGGCGACCGGGCAGCGCGCGCAGTCCTCGTTGCGCGCGGTGCAGACGAGGGCGCCCAGCTCCATGGAGGCGGCGGCCCAGCGCGCGGCCCTCGCCTCCTCGTCCGGCAACAGGGCGCGGGCCAGTCTGCGTTCGGCCGCGGTCGTCGCGTTCGGCGGGTACTGGACGCCGGTGACGGCGCGGGCGAACACCCGGCGGACGTTCGTGTCCAGCACCGCGTGCCGCTGCCCGTACGCGAAGGACGCCACGGCCGCCGCCGTGTACTCCCCGATACCGGGCAGCGCGAGCAGCTGTGCGTGCTCGCTCGGTACGTCGCCGCCGTGCCGCTCCGTTATCGCCACCGCGGCGCCGTGCAGCCGAAGCGCCCGGCGGGGATAGCCGAGCCGGCCCCAGGCCCGCACGGCCTCACCGGGCGCCTCGGCGGCCAGATCGGCAGGTCGCGGCCAGCGGGCCAGCCACTGCTCGTACACCGGGACGACCCGGCTGACGGGGGTCTGCTGCAGCATGAACTCACTGACCATCACACCCCACGCACCGGCCTCGGCGCGGCGCCAGGGCAGGTCACGGGCGTGCTGGTCGAACCAGGCGAGGACGGGGGCGTGGAGGCCGGCAGCGGCCTCGGCGGCGCCGGGAAAACCGTCCGGGTCGGAGTGGACGTCGGTCACGGGGGAGGGCATGTCGGTCGCAGTCATGGCACCTCCGATCCTGGCATGTCCAGAGCCGGACGCGGCGTATGCGCTCCGGCGCGGAGCACATGTCAGCGTCCTGATCGGTGCATCTGTGAGCCCGGGCGGGGGCAGGGGCCGGGCGTGGCTTCCTGCTCGGGCACAGGCCCAGGCCCGGGCTCGGGCCTGGGGCGCAGGCCGGGCCGGGACCCGCGTCGGGGCGGAGTCGCGGCCCCAGTCGGAGCCCTCGAGTCGGAGCCCCGGCCGGCGAGGCGCGGCGCCGTACGAACAGCACCGGGACGGCCGCGCCCGACGGCAGAACCACGGCCGCGTCGTACGAGCAGGAGTGCGAAGGCAGCCGCGCCGACGGTCGCCGAGTGGTTGCTGGTGGTTGCCGGGTGCCCGCGCGTCCCAGCCGCCGGAGAGTCCGGAGAGGTCGCTGTTCATGACCGGGGACCGTCCGCATCTGTCCCCGGCTCCACCCGCAGCCGACGGTCACCACCCCCTGCTCTCGTCAGGGGCGACGCTCCTCAAGGTGCCCGAAAACAGGAGCACATGATGATGATCAGTACATTCGGGAACCATGAGCGGCGGGTGGGGCGGGAGTTGCGCTGGTTCTCTCGTACAGTTCGGTACGTGGGATCTCTGCGCAATCCGGTCGGGCCGCTTCCCTCCTCCATCTACTGGCGACGGAGGGCAGTCGCGCTGGTGCTGCTCGCCCTCCTCGTGCTGCTGATCGCCTGGGCGGTCAGGTTCGGTGACACCGGCGGGAAGACGAGCGACGACGGCAAGCCGGG
Organism: Streptomyces sp. NBC_00259; assembly: GCF_036181745.1. Taxonomy (NCBI): domain Bacteria; kingdom Bacillati; phylum Actinomycetota; class Actinomycetes; order Kitasatosporales; family Streptomycetaceae; genus Streptomyces; species Streptomyces sp. NBC_00259. Next base: position 4,444,851 of record NZ_CP108080.1, read on the forward strand.
CGGCGCGAACCCCGCGCCGTCCATCACGCCGGGGCCCAGCGGCTCGGGCCCCGCGATCAGTGAACAGCCGGGCGGACGCGACGAGTCGGGAGATTCCGGCGACAGCGACGGCACGGGCGGCGACGACGCCGGTACGGGTACGGACACGGGCGGCACCGAAGGCGGGAAGAACGGCGACCCGGGCGCGAGCGGTGCGGCGAGCGACGGCGGTACGGGCGCGGCCGAGCAGGTTCCGGCGAGCTCCTCACTGCCCGTCTGCGCCCCGGGTGCGGTCGAGTTGACGGTGCGCAGCGTGAAGCCCGCGTACGGCCCGGGCCAGAACCCGCAGTTCGAACTCGCCGCGCACAACGCCTCGTCCGTCGCCTGCAAGGCGGACTTCGGCCCGAAGACGGCGGTGTTGACGGTGTCGGCCATCAGCGACGGCAAGAACGAGAAGGCGTGGTCCTCCAAGGACTGCCCGAGCGCCGGCGGCACGCTGTTCCTGAAGGTCCCGGCGGGCCGGACCGTGACCCACTCCGTGGACTGGGACCGCCGCAGGAGCAGTCCGCAGTGCGCGACTCCGCCGGCCGCTCCGGCGGCACCGGGCTCGTATCTGCTGGAGGCCACGTTCCCCGGCACGTCGGTGGCCCCGGCGTCGTTCCGCCTGGAGAGGGACTAGGGGCCTTCCGGATCGGGCCCGAGTGGCCGGTCCAGCCTCGGTCCGGTCCCGCTTCGGGCCCGGACATCGGCTTCGTCCGTGCGGTGCCGGACGGTCGGCCCCGTACGTCCGGCACCCGGCGGTCGGCCTCGGACGCCGGACCTCGGAAGTCCGACCTCTGACGTCGGACCTCCGACGTCCGGCGTCAGACGTAACGCTCCAGGATTGACGATTCCGCAAGGCGCGACAGCCCCTCGCGGACGCTGCGGGCCCGCGCTTCGCCCACGCCGTCGACCGTCTGGAGGTCGTCGACGCTGGCGGCGAGGAGCTTCTGCAGGCCGCCGAAGTGCTCCACGAGCCGCTCGATGATCGCTCCGGGCAGGCGGGGCACCTTCGCCAGCAGCCGGTAACCGCGCGGGGAGACCGCGGAGTCGAGCGTCTCCGGCGAGCCGCTGTATCCCAAGGCGCGGGCCACGATGGGCAGTTCCAGCAGCTCGGCGTGCGTCAGGTCGTTCAGCTCGGTGAGGGCCTCGTCCACCGTACGGGACCGCTTCGCGGTCGGTTCCGGGACGTAGTCACGGATGACGAGTCCGCGCTCGGGCTCGACCCCGGCGATCAACTCGTCGAGCTGGAGGGCGAGGAGGCGCCCGTCGGTGCCCAGCTCCACCACGTACTCCGCGATCTCCGTGGCGATGCGGCGCACCATCTCCAGGCGCTGCGCGACCGCCGTGACATCGCGGACCGTCACCAGGTCCTCGATCTCCAGCGCGGAGAGCGTGCCGGCGACCTCGTCCAGCCGGAGCTTGTAGCGCTCCAGCGTGGCCAGCGCCTGGTTCGCCCGGGACAGGATCGCCGCGGACTCCTCCAGGACGCGCCGCTCGCCGTCCACGTACAGGGCGATGAGCCGCATCGACTGCGAGACGGAGACGACGGGAAAGCCGCACTGCTTGGAGACACGGTCCGCGGTCCGGTGCCGGGTGCCGGTCTCCTCGGTCGGGATGGACGCGTCCGGGACCAGCTGCACGCCCGCCCGGTGGATCTTGGTGATGTCCTTGTCGAGGATCAGCGCACCGTCGAGCTTGCACAGTTCACGCAGTCGCGTCGCCGTGAACTCCACGTCCAGCACGAAGCCGCCCGTGCACATGGATTCGACCGATTTGTCCATTCCCAGGACGATCAGACCGCCCGTGCTGCCCCGAAGAATGCGCTCCAGGCCGTCACGCAGGGCGGTGCCCGGGGCGACCGCACTGAGCGAGGCGCGCATCAGCGCTTCCGTGCCGGATCCCCCGGGGCCTCCGCCTGACTTTCCGGGTGCTGAGCCCCGGTCGTTGGCTGCCACTGCACTCCTCCGGCTCGTACGGACGGGCGAGACCAGGGCAAAGTCTAGCGACCCCGGCCAGGCCCGGGCGGCGTCGCGGGCCGATGACCATCGGCCCGGCCCGGCCCGGTCGGCTAGCGGCGGACTTCCTCACCCCGTGGGGCCTCTGCCCTGCGCCCCCGTGGGAGCACCCGCAATGCGTCCCCGATGTCGGCGACTTCCGTGACCTTCATACCAGGCGGGACCTTGCCCGGATCGGACGGGACCAGGGCGTGCGTGAAGCCCAGACGGTGCGCCTCGGACAGCCGGCGCTGAACGCCCGTGACCCGTCTCACCTCGCCCGCGAGGCCCACCTCGCCGATCGCCACCAGGTTCTTCGGGAGCGGGGTGTCACTGGCGGCGGACGCCAGCGCGAGCGCGATCGCGAGGTCCGCCGCGGGCTCGGAGAGCTTCACCCCGCCGACCGTCGCGCTGTAGATGTCCCGCTTGCCCAGGGCGCTGATCCGGCCCCGCTGCTCCAGCACGGCCAGCATCATCGACACCCGGGAGGTCTCCAGGCCCGAGGTCGTGCGCCGGGGCGAGGGGATCTGCGAGTCGACGGTCAGCGCCTGCACCTCGGCGACCAGCGGACGGCGGCCCTCCAGCGTCACCGTCAGGCAGGTGCCCGGGACGGGCTCGGCACGCCGGGTGAGGAACAGGCCGCTGGGGTCGGTGAGCCCGGTGATGCCCTCGTCGTGCAGCTCGAAACAGCCGACCTCGTCCGTCGCTCCGTACCGGTTCTTGACGCCCCGCACGAGCCGCAGCCGGGCATGCCGGTCGCCCTCGAAGTGCAGCACGACATCGACGAGATGCTCCAGCAGCCGCGGACCCGCGATCGCGCCGTCCTTGGTGACGTGGCCCACCAGCAGCGTGGACATGCCGCGCTCCTTGGAGGCGCGGATCAGCGCGCCCGCGACCTCCCGGACCTGGGCCATCCCGCCGGGCGCCCCGTCGATCTCCGGGGAGGCCACGGTCTGGACGGAGTCCAGGACCAGCAGTGAGGGCTTGACCGCGTCGAGGTGGCCGAGGACCGCCGACAGATCGGTCTCGGCGGCGAGATACAGATGGTCGTTCAGCGCGCTGATCCGGTCGGCGCGCAGCCGGACCTGGCTCGCGGACTCCTCGCCCGTGACGTACAGCGTGCGGTGGTCGTCGCTCGCCGCCTTCGCCGCCACGTCCAGCAGCAGCGTGGACTTGCCGACGCCCGGCTCGCCCGCGAGCAGCACGACCGCGCCCGGCACCAGCCCACCCCCGAGCACCCGGTCCAGCTCGGCGACGCCGGTCGTACGCGCGGTGGCCTGCCGGCCGTCGACCTGGCCGATGGGCAGCGCGGCGTTGGTGACGCGACCGACGGCGGTCGTACGGACGGCGGGCGCCCCGTACTCCTCGACCGTGCCCCAGGCCTGGCACTCGGGGCAGCGGCCGAGCCATTTGGCGGTCGTCCAGCCGCATTCGGTGCAGCGGTAGGACGGCCTGTCCTTGGCGGTTTTCGTACGGGCAGCCATGCGGGAAACCGTAGCGGCAGGCACTGACAAGACGGTCACGGGTGCCTGGCGGGACGCCCGCACATGCACGGCGCATAGACCAGGCTGGTAAGCACAGTCACCCGCGCACGGGCAAATGTTCTTGATCTCTTTCGAGGGATACGTTCACCCGTAAGGATTAAATGTGCTCAAGTGCCGCGAAGGGTGTGCCATCCGCTGCCTACGGTCGCCGGGTGATGAGCAGCATGCCGGAGCACCCAGCGCACACCACCGGCGCACACCGGGCACAGCGCCGTGCACCTCGGCCGACCCTCGGGCAGACCCCGCCCGCGCGTTACGAGGCCCATCTGGACGGGCTGTTCACGTACTGCCTGTCCGTCCTGTGCGACCACGACGGCGCCACGGCCGTTCTCGGCGAGGTCCTGGCCATCGCCGAGCGACAGCACGGGCGCCGCCCCGGCGACGAGGAGCGGCAGAAGGCCTGGCTGTACGCACTCGCCCGCTGGGCCTGTCTGCGCGCGCTCAGCGAGCAGCGCAGCCGCAGGCGTCAGACCGGGGGAGCGCACAGCGGCCGCCCGGCTGCCCGCGCCGGCCGGCCGGGGACGCCTCACGGCCGGGCGGGAGCGCACACCGCCCCGTCGGCGGCCGGAGCGGAACAGACCACGCCCCCGGTGTCCGCCGAGGCCGCGGAGCGGTACCGCGCGGAGCTCGCCAGGCTCGCCTGGCCCGAGGCCGCCGGCACCACCCCCGAGCAGCGCGAGGCCCTCGAGCTCGCGGTCCGGCACCAGCTCGGCCCGGCCGAGGTCGCGGCCGTCCTGGGGATGGAGCCGGTCACCGCGCGTGAGCTGCTCTCCTCCGCCGCCTGCGAGGTGGAACGCACCCGGGCGGCGCTCGCCGTCGTCGAGACCGGCAACTGTCCCGCCGTCGCCCGGCTCACCGGCGACCACCAGGTCCTGCTCTCCGCGACGCTCCGCCGCGAGCTCGTCCGGCACGTCGACGACTGCCCGCGCTGCCGCCGCGCCGCCGAGCGCGCGGGCGCGTCGGGCCCCTGGCCCGGCTCGACCGTCAGTCCCGCGGCGCTGCCCCTGGTCGCCGCGCCGCGCTCGGAGGCGTACGTGGCGATGCTGCGGGTCCCGCGGGCGCGTACCGCGGAGCCCCGCTTCGGGCGCGACGGCTTCCCCACGGATCCGAAGGACCACGCGGCCCGGCGAGGCCGGCTGCGGGCCCGCGCGGTCACCACCACCGTGGTCGCGACCGTCGTCGCCGCACCCGTGCTCGCGCTCTGGGCGGCGTACCGGGGCGCCCCGCCGATCGGCGAGGCGCGCGACGGCTCCACGTTCTCCGCGAGCGAGGCGGACGAGACACAGAGCCTGGACGGCGCCCCCTACGACCACTACGAGAACGCGGGGAACGCGCGCCGGGAGTCCGACCCCCGCTTCGGCGTCGGCGGCCTGCCGAGCCCCGGGACCGGGGGAGTCACCGTCGAGGTCATCAGCGCGGGCCTCCCGCCGGGCTCCCCGTCCGCGGCCGGCCACGGCCCCGGCCGCCTCACCGTCGAGGCGCAGCCCTACGGCGACTCCACGATGATCAGCCTCACGGCCTCGGGCGGCGCCCCCGTCTCCTGGTCCCTGTGGACGGACGTGCCCTGGCTCTACGCCAGTCGCACCGCCGGCACCTTGAAGCCCGGAGAGTCGATCACCGTCTACATCCATGTGAACCACGCGGCGGAACCGGACGGTCCGTGGAGCGCCCGGGTGGGCATCGACCCTGCCGGAACGGTCCTGCGGATCCAGGGCGACGGGACGCCGCAGACCCCGCCGCCCTCGGAACCCCCGCCGTCGTCCGAGCCGCCGCCGTCGTCCGAGCCTCCGCCGTCGTCGGAACCCCCGTCTTCCTCGGAGCCCCCGCCGTCGTCCGAGCCTCCGCCGTCCTCGGAACCGCCTCCGTCCTCGTCGGAGCCGCCCTCGTCCTCGGAGCCTCCTCCGCCCACGGACCCGCCTCCGTCCTCGACGGATCCGTCCGCGACCTCACTGAGCGAGGCCCCGGCGCCGCCCGGCTGACGAAGCGTTTCTCCCCTCGGCCGCCGCTCGCCGGTCCCCGGCCACCCGCCGTCGGCAGCCCGCCGCGCGGGCCCCGGCCGGCGGGTCCGGGGGCGGTTAGGCCGGGTCCGCCGGATCCGCCGGGTGCGGAGCGACCAGCGGAAGCTGCGAGGCCAGCCGTGCCTCGCACAGCTCCACCAGCACGTCGTACGCCTCCTTGCCCATCAGCTCCGTCAGCTCGGGCCGGTAGGTCACGTACACCGGCTCGCCCGCGCCGTGCGCCGAGGTCGCCGACGTGCACCACCAGTGCAGGTCATGACCTCCGGGGCCCCAGCCCCTGCGGTCGTACTCGCCGATCGAGACCTGGAGCACGCGCGTCTCGTCCGGCCGCTCGATCCAGTCGTACGTACGGCGGACCGGCAGCTGCCAGCACACGTCCGGCTTGGTCTCCAGCGGCTCGCGGCCCTCCTTCAGCGCCAGGATGTGCAGCGAGCAGCCCGCGCCGCCCGGGAAGCCCGGCCGGTTCTGGAAGATGCAGGAGCCGTCCCAGCGCCGGGTCTGGCGTTCCCCGTCTTCGTCGAGTTCGACCCACCCCGACTCCTTGCCGACCTCATGGAACTGCCACAGCTCGGGCGTGAGGCGCGCCACATGCCCGGCGACCCGCGCCTCGTCCTCCTCGTCGGAGAAGTGCGCCCCGAGCGTGCAGCAGCCGTCGTCCGCACGGCCGGCCTGGATGCCCTGGCAGCCACTGCCGAAGATGCAGGTCCAGCGCGAGGTCAACCAGGTCAGATCACAGCGGAAGACCTGTTCGTCGTCGGCGGGGTCCGGGAACTCGACCCACGCACGGGGAAAGTCCAGCCCCTTCTCGTCGGGTTCGGCGCGCGAGGAGCGCGCGGAATCCGCGGACGACCGGGCGGGCGGGGTGGGCGGAGAGCTGACATCCGGCTTCTTCGGCTTGGCTTTGTCCGGCTTCGCCTTTTTCGTCTTTGGCACGAGTCAAGCGTATGCGCGTCACCGCAGTAGCGTTCCGTACATGAGACTCGGAGTCCTCGACGTCGGTTCGAACACAGTGCACCTGCTGGTGGTGGACGCACACCCCGGAGCCCGGCCGCAGCCCGCCCATTCCCACAAGGCGGAGCTGCGCCTCGCCGAACTGCTCGACGAGAAGGGAGCGATCGGCGCCGACGGCGTCGACCGGCTGATCGCGACCCTCGACGACGCCGTGCAGGCCGCCGAGGACAAGGGCTGCGAGGACGTCCTCCCCTTCGCGACCTCCGCGATCCGCGAGGCCGCCAACGCCGACGAGGTACTGGCCCGGATCAAGGCCGTCACCGGCATCGACCTCCAGGTCCTCACCGGCGAGGAGGAGGCCCGTCTCACCTTCCTGGCCGCCCGCCGCTGGTTCGGCTGGTCGGCCGGGAAGCTGCTCGTCCTGGACATCGGCGGCGGTTCGCTGGAGATCGCGTACGGCATCGACGAGGACCCGGACATCGCCGTCAGCCTGCCGCTCGGTGCCGGGCGGCTGACCGCCGCGATGCTGCCGGGCGACCCGCCGGAGCCGGACGACGTACGGGCGCTGCGCCGCCACGTACGGGCGCAGATCGCCCGTACGGTCGGTGAGTTCAACCGTTCGGGGCGTCCCGACCACGTCGTCGCCACGTCCAAGACCTTCAAGCAGCTCGCCCGTATCGCGGGCGCCGCGCGCTCCGCCGAGGGCCTGTACATACAGCGCGATCTGAGTCGTACGTCACTGGAGGAGTGGGTCCCCAAGCTCGCCGTGATGACCGCGGCGCAGCGCGCCACGCTGCCCGGAGTCTCCGAGGGCCGTTCCGCGCAACTGCTGGCAGGAGCCCTGGTCGCGGAGGCCGCGATGGACCTGTTCGGCGTCGACGAGCTGGAGATCTGCCCGTGGGCGCTGCGCGAGGGCGTCATCCTCCGGCGCCTGGACCACCTCCCCGGCCTCTGATGCGGGCCCGTAATCTGTCCCTCGTGGCAGAACCAGTGGTGCGCATCCCGGATGCGAAGGTCGCCCTGTCGACGGCCTCCGTCTATCCGGAGTCGACGGCGACGGCCTTCGAGATCGCCGCGCGCCTCGGTTACGACGGCATCGAGGTCATGGTCTGGACCGACCCCGTCAGCCAGGACATCGAGGCACTGCGCCGGCTCTCCGACTACCACCAGGTGCCCATCCTGGCCGTCCACGCGCCCTGTCTGCTGATCACCCAGCGTGTCTGGTCCACCGACCCCTGGGTGAAGCTGCAGCGTGCGCAGGCGGCCGCCGAGAAGCTCGGTGCGTCGACCGTCGTCGTCCACCCGCCGTTCCGCTGGCAGCGGCAGTACGCCCGCGACTTCGTCTCCGGCATCTGGCGGATGGCGAACGAGACGGACGTGCGTTTCGCGGTCGAGAACATGTACCCGTGGCGCTACCGCGACCGCGAGATGCTCGCGTACGCCCCCGACTGGGACGTCACCAAAGAGGACTACCGGCACTTCACGATCGATCTCTCGCACACGGCCACGTCCCGTACGGACACCCTGGCCATGGTCGACCGGATGGGCGACAGGCTCGGGCACGTGCACCTCGCGGACGGCAAGGGTTCGGCGAAGGACGAGCACCTGGTGCCGGGACGCGGTGACCAGCCGTGCGCGGAGCTGCTGGAGCACCTCGCGGGCACCGGGTTCGACGGCCATGTCGTCATCGAGGTCAACACCCGGCGGGCGATGTCCGCCGCGGAACGTGAGGCCGATCTCGCGGAGGCGCTGGCCTACACCCGGCTGCACCTGGCGTCGGCGAGCGCGCCGGCGCAGGGTGGCGGCGGTGCCGACGGTCTCGACAGTGCCGGAGGTGGACGTGCCGGACGTGCCAAGGGCGCCAGGGGTGCGGCGGGCGCGGGCGGATCATGACCGGCGCGGCGCCCAGGCGGCGCGGCCGCCCCGCCCGTAAGGAGGCGGACACCGGCCCCGGCGCCCGTGAGCGCATCCTCGAAGCGGCCCGTACGGAGTTCGCCGAGCGCGGCTACGACAAGACGTCCGTCCGGGGCATCGCCAAGGCGGCAGGCGTCGATCCCGCCCTCGTGCACCACTACTTCGGCACGAAGGACGAGGTCTTCGCCGCCGCGATCGAGGTGTCCTTCGAGCCGGCGAACGTCATCCCGGCCGTCCTGGGTGAGGGCACGGAAGGCATCGGGGAGCGGCTGGCCAGGTTCTTCATCGGGGTCTGGGAAAGTCCCGCGACACGTGCCCCGCTGCTCGCGATCATCCGTTCCGCGATGACGCACGAGGCGGCGGCGAAGGTGCTGCGCGGGTTCGTGCTGCGACGGCTGCTGGAGCGGGTGGCGGCGGAGCTGGACGTACCGGACCCGAAGTTCCGGGCCGAGATGGCCGCCTCGCACATGATCGGCATCGTGATCCTGCGGTACGTGATCCAGGTGGAGCCGCTGGCCTCGGCGGATCCTGAGGACATCATCGAGCTGGTCGCGCCGACGCTGCAGCGGTACCTCACGGAGGAGTGAGGCCGACGGCGCGGCGGGTCTGAGACCGATCCGCGGGAGGCGTGAGGCCCGTGCGCCGAGGGCGCGGCCGGGGCACGGTCGGCAGGGGAGGGAGAGCAGGTCCCGGAGCTGACCGAAAGGCGGACCTCCGTCCCGCATTCCGGACAGGAAGTCCAGATCTTGGAGCAGCGGCGTAGGCTCGACAACAGCCATATCTGCCTGAAGGAGCGAGCGACGATGCCCGAGCTGAGGTCCCGCACAGTCACCCACGGCCGCAACATGGCGGGCGCCCGTGCCCTTATGCGAGCCTCGGGCGTAGCGGGCGCGGACATCGGCAAGCCGATCATCGCGGTCGCCAACTCCTTCACCGAGTTCGTGCCCGGGCACACCCATCTCGCCCCGGTCGGCCGGATCGTCTCCGACGCGATCCTGGCGGCGGGCGCGGTGCCCCGTGAGTTCAACACGATCGCCGTCGACGACGGCATCGCGATGGGCCACAGCGGCATGCTGTACTCGCTGCCCTCCCGGGAACTGATCGCGGACTCCGTCGAGTACATGGTCGAGGCGCACTGCGCGGACGCGCTGATCTGCATCTCCAACTGCGACAAGATCACCCCCGGCATGCTGATGGCCGCCATGCGCCTCAACATCCCGGCGATCTTCGTCTCCGGCGGTCCGATGGAGGCCGGCCAGGCCACCCTCGTCGACGGCACCGTCCGCAAGCTCGACCTGATCAACGCCATCGTGGACGCGGTCAACGAGAACGTGTCGGACGAGGACGTGCTCCGTATCGAGGAGAACGCCTGCCCGACCTGCGGCTCCTGTTCCGGCATGTTCACCGCCAACTCCATGAACTGCCTCGCCGAGGCCATCGGCCTCGCGCTCCCCGGCAACGGCTCGGTCCTCGCCACCCACACCGCCCGCAAGGCCCTGTACGAGAACGCGGGCCGCACGATCGTCGAGATCACCAAGCGGTACTACGAGCAGGGCGACGAATCCGTCCTGCCCCGCAACATCGCCACCCGCGAGGCCTTCGAGAACGCCATGGCGCTCGACATCGCCATGGGCGGCTCGACCAACACCATCCTCCATCTGCTCGCCGCCGCCCAGGAGGCCGAGCTCGGCTACGACCTGACCGACATCGACGCCGTCTCGCGCCGTGTGCCGTGCCTGGCCAAGGTCGCGCCGAACGTCGCCCCCGGCGGCACGTACTACATGGAGGACGTCCACCGGGCCGGCGGCATCCCCGCGATCCTCGGCGAGCTGTACCGCGGCGGGCTGCTGAACGAGGACATCCACACCGTCCATTCGGCGTCGCTCGCCGAATGGCTCAAGACCTGGGACGTCCGCGGCGGATCGCCGTCCGCCGAGGCCGTCGAGCTGTGGCACGCGGCCCCCGGCTGCGTCCGCTCCGCCACCGCGTTCTCCCAGTCCGAGCGCTGGGAGTCGCTGGACGTCGACGCCGAGGGCGGCTGCATCCGCTCCGTCGAGCACGCCTACTCCGAGGACGGCGGCCTGGCCGTCCTCAAGGGCAACATCGCCGAGGACGGCTGTGTCGTGAAGACCGCCGGCGTCGACGAGTCGATCTGGACCTTCGAGGGTCCCGCCGTCGTCTGCGAGTCGCAGGACGAGGCCGTCGACAAGATCCTCTCCAAGGTGGTCAAGGAGGGCGACGTCGTCGTCATCCGCTACGAAGGCCCGCGTGGTGGCCCCGGTATGCAGGAGATGCTGTACCCGACGTCCTTCCTGAAGGGCCGCGGCCTGGGCAAGGCCTGCGCCCTCGTCACCGACGGGCGCTTCTCCGGCGGTACGTCGGGCCTGTCCATCGGCCACGCCTCTCCGGAGGCCGCGTCGGGTGGCACGATCGCCCTCGTCGAGGACGGCGACCGCATCCGTATCGACATCCCGAACCGCTCGATCGAGCTGCTCGTCGACGACGCCACGCTCGCCGCGCGCCGTGAGGCACTCGGCGGGGTCTACGCGCCGAAGAACCGCGAGCGGAAGGTGTCGGCGGCGCTGCGCGCGTACGCGGCCATGGCGACGAGCGCGGACAAGGGCGCCGTGCGGGACGTGTCACAGCTGGGCTGACGGCGGTCGCCGCCTCCCGGCACGCTCACCTCACCAGCGCGCCGGGGCGGTGGCCTCCACGCCGAAGACGGAACCGTCCGGCGCGGTCGCGAAGACCGTGCCGGAAGCGGCGACCGGAGCGGGCAGCATCGGCGCGAAGGTGTAACGGCCGTCGTCCATACGGGGCTTCGTCTGGCCCAGCAGCGCCCCTCGTTCGGCGTCCACCGCCAGCAGCCTGCCGTCCGCCGCCGTCACATAGAGCCGTGCGCCGGAGACGACCGGCCGGGACACCCGGGTCACCGACGTCTCCAGCCGCCAGAGCTGGGCGGTGCGGGCGTCCGTGCCCGGTCGGGTGTCGACCGCGAGCAACGCACCTCCCGACCCGGCCAGATAGACGGTGTCCCCGCGGACCGCCGCCTGCGCCTGGTCGACAGGAGTCTGCAGCGGCACCCGGCGCACCGAACGGTCCGTCAGGTCCAGGCGCACCACGGCGGACGTGTAGGCCTCGGCGTCGGCCGACAGCAGGAACAGGGCATCGCCCGAGACCTCCACGGGAGTGAGCCGGCCGTTCAGCCGCTTCTCCCACCGCACGGTCCCCGTGACCGGATCGACGGCCGTGACCCGGCCGGTGCGGCCGTCGGCCGAGCCCGTGACGGCGAGTGCCGGGCCGTCGGCGCCGGGCGCGGACACCCACTGCGTGCCGGGTCCGCCGCGCCGTCCGGTCCAGCGTTCCTGCCCGGTCGCGCCGTCCAGGCCCCGTACCTTTCCGTCGTTCGCGACGAGCAGCACGGTGTCGCCCGCGTACGCCACCGAGGCGTACGAGGAGATGCCGGTGCTCCAGCGCACGCTCCCGTCGGCAGGATCGAGCGCTTCGAGCCGGCGGCCGCCCGCGCCGTCGGGCGCGTTCACATGGACGAGCCCGCCGGACAGGGTCGGGGGCATGTCCACGTCGCTGTCGGCGGATTCTCCGGTGGCCTTGACCGACCAGGTGATGGCGCCGTCGGCAGGGTTCAGCCGGGCCGCCTTGAGCCCGGGAGCCGTACAGAACAGTCCCGCGTCCGTCGCGGCGTCCGCCGGGGCATTCGCCGGGGCGTGCGTGCAGACGGGGGTCCTGTTCTCGCCGTCGCCTTCCCGGAGCGGGACGGACCACGGGCGGAACGTCTCTGCGGTCCTGCTGTCCGGTGCGCTCGTGGGGGCCGTGTCCTCCAGCGCCGCGCGGAGGCCGAGGATCCCGCCCGTGACCAGCGCGGCGATCGCGATGGAGGCGGCAGCCCGGCGGATCCGCCGCTTCTTCGCCGTGGACGCCGTGGACGCCTCGGACGTCCTGGATGTCTCGGATCTCCTGGACGGATGAGGGGAGGGCGTCGGGACGGCCGGTGGCGTGGGAGGTGTGGCCGCGCCCGTGGGCCGCCGCTGCGCCGGTATGAACGGGGCCGTGTCCTGGGAGCCGGCTCCTTGGGTCAACGGCCTTAGCGCGGCCATCAGCTCGTCGGGCGTCGGGCGTTCGGCGGGCGACTTCGCCAGACACCGCAGCAGCAGCGGGGCCAGTTCCTCGGGCACGCCCGCCAGGTCCGGCTCGTTGTGCACCACCTGGTAGGCCACGATGTACGGGCTGTCCGAGTCGAACGGTCCCCTGCCGGTGGCCGCGTGCACCAGCACCGCGCCCATCGCGAACACATCGGCCTCGGGGCCGACCTCGCGTGGACGTTGGAACTGCTCCGGCGCCATGAAGGGCGGCGTGCCGATCAACTTGCCCGTCTCCGTGCGGAGATCGCTGTCCGTGGGGCGTGAGATACCGAAGTCGATGACCTTCGGGCCGTCGTGCGCGAGGAGCACGTTGCTCGGCTTCAGATCGCGGTGCACGACACCGGCGCGGTGGATGTCACGCAGGCCCTCGGCGAGCCCAGCGCCCACCCGGGCCAGCTCCGCGGCGTCCAGCGGGCCGTTCCGCTTCACCCGCTCCGACAGCGTCGGGCCGTCGATGAACAGCGTGGCCATCCAAGGCCGTTCCGCCTCGGGATCCGCGTCCACGACCGGTGCGGTGAAGGCGCCGCTGACCCTCCTGGCCGCGGCCACCTCCTGCCGGAACCGCGCTCTGAACTCGGGATCCGCCGCATACGCGGCATGCACGACCTTGACCGCGAGACGCAACCCCGAGGCGGAGGTGGCGAGATGGACGACACCCATTCCGCCCGAGCCCAGGCACTCCTCCAGCCGGTAGCGCCCGGCGAATTCCGGATGCTCCGCTTCCGGGACCTGCCCGGCACTGCTCACCGGCGGCACGGCCCACCCCCGTTGTGTTTCGTCCGCAAGAGCGACTCACGGAGCCTAGTCGATGATGCGTACAGGGCCGCCGGGGGTTGCTAGCCTGCGCGGCGCAGAGTGCTCATCATCACGGGGGAGGGCCCATGGCCTTGGAAGAAGCCGAAGCGACCACGGCGACCACAGTGACCGAAGAGGTCGAAGCCGCCCAAGAGGCGGGAGCGAGCGAAGAGATCGAGGGAACCGCGGCGGCTGCCGAGTCGCTGGGAGTCAGGCGCTACCCGGTGGCGCCCGGCGTGCGGCTCAACGTCCGCGGCGGCCCCGGCACCTCGTACCGGCTCATCCGGGTCCTGACGTACGGGGTCAGCGTGCCGATCAACTGCCAGAAGCCCGGTGAGAGGGTCACCGGTCCCTACGGCACGTCGAACCTCTGGGACAACATCGCCAACGGCGAGTACGTCGCGGACGCGTACGTGAACACGGGCAGCGACGGATACGTCGCCGTGCGCTGCTCCTGACGGCAGGCCCCTGTCCCGCCCCGGGCCGCGGGGCGGGACAGGGATAATCGGCTCCGTGAGCGAGAACCACGAAGCCTCCCCGAACAGCGGCCGCGCCTCCGGTGCCGCGGCCGAAAGCGGCCCCGGCCCTGGCAGCGGGACCGCCGGCGGCACCGGAGGCGAGCCTGGCGCGGTCCGCACCGGCCCGCAGCCCGAGGAGATCCGGTTCTTCGGCACCACCTGGGTCGACCATGACGGCGGGTACGGCCTGCGCCGCGCCGGCGTCGCCGTGGGCTCGCTCGCCGCGGCGGCCGCCGGGTGCCTCGTTCTCCGGTTCGCGTACCAGGGCCTGGAGACCGCCGAGACCGGCGGCTTCGTCAACGCGCTCGTGGTGGTCATGTTCGCGGTGTGCAGCGCCATTGCCTTCCGCAAGACATGGGAGGGCTTCGCGCGGCGCCCCGCCGACCCGGCCCGGGACGAGTCCCTGCGCAGCCTGCGGATGATCGGCTTCATCGGTGCGCTGCTCGCGTACTTCTTCCGCTCGCTGACCGAGGCGCCGGGGGAGAAGCTGCGGCGCGGCGAGTACGAGACGGCCCTCGCGCAGTACGAGAAGCGTCGCAGCACGCGCGCCGGCAACCCCGCCGCACGGAAGAAGCCGAAGCGGAACACGAAGCGCAAGTAGCCATGCCCGCGTCATGATGAGGGGCATGACGCCTGCGCCCGCCCAGCAGCCTGCACCCGACTTCGAGTCCTTGCCTGATGCCGAGCGAGCACCGGACGCCCGTCCTGCGCCCGACGCCCGCAGCCGAGCTCTCTCGTTCGACTCCGTCGCCGCCCAGTACGAAGCCGCCCGTCCCAGCTACCCTCCCGTGCTCTTCGACGCGGTCGAGGAACTGACCGGCCGCCCGCTCAAGGGCTCACGCGTCCTCGACGTCGGCGCCGGTACGGGCATCGCCACCCGCCTGCTGCACGAGCGCGGCGCCCGTGTCGTCGCCGTGGAGCCCGGCCCCGCCATGGCCGGAGTCCTGCGCCGCGCGCTCCCCGGCGTACCGCTGGTGCGGGCCGTGGGCGACGCGCTGCCGTTCGCCACGGGCAGTGCCGACCTCGTCACCTACGCCCAGGCCTGGCACTGGACCGACCCCGCGCGCTCGGTCCCGGAGGCCCTCCGTGTCCTCGCCCGCCCGCACGGTGCCCTCGCGCTCTGGTGGAACGTCCCGGACCCGGACGTCACCTGGACCAGGGAACAGGAGGCCCGGCTCGCCCGCCGTCTCCCCGGGTACCACGCGCACGGCGTCACCTACCGGGCCGCCGCCATCATCCGTGGTCTCGACCCCGACCTCGCGCCGGTCTACCGCCGGCTGCACTGGACGCGACGCGTTCCCCTCGACCTCCATCTCGCCCATCTCGGCAGCCGCTCCTACTTCGCCGCGATCGGGCCCGAGGCCGCCGCCCCCGTCCTGGCCGACGAGCGTGCCCACCTCCTTGAGCGGTTCCCGGACGGGGTGGTGGAGGAGTCGTTCGGGGTGGACCTCACCGTCACCCTCGCCCCTTCCTGAATGCCTCGTCCCATGCGGCCCGTGGCCGGAACCTCGTCCGTACGGTCCTGACGGCGCGGGGCGCACGGACCGAGGAGAGCCATCCCCTCGCATACCCCTCGCGCACCCCGATGCCGTCGACACGGACGAAGCCGTCCGGGCGGCCTCGATGGTCCGAACACCGACCTCGCCGCGGCGACCGGTCTCTCACGCGAACCCTGCGGCCATTCCCGCGGGCGCCCACGCGACCTCGTCATGACGGCCGCCTGACCCAGCCCGACCACGCCGACGCCCCCCCACCCCCGTGTTCTCAAGGAACAGGCCGTCCGCTCCACCGACCGCCCGCTCCACCGGCCGTTCGCTTCAGGTGGTTTCCGCGCAATCGTCCCGCGGGGCGGGGTGGATGGGCACAGATCGCTCGCGGTCCGCATCTTGACGCCCATCCGACCCCGGTGGTTTATTCATCGCATGATGAATAAACCACCGGGGTCGGCTCCGGCAGCGGCCGTCCACGCCCGCGCCCTCAGCGTCGTCCGCGGCACCCGACCCGTCCTGCGCGACCTCGAGTTCGACGTCCCACCCGGCCAGATCACCGGCCTCCTCGGCCCCTCCGGCTGCGGTAAGTCCACCCTGATGCGGGCCGTCGTCGGCACCCAGGCCAAGGCCACCGGCACCCTCGACGTCCTCGGCCGCCCCGCGGGCGACGCCTCCCTCCGCTCCCGTATCGGCTACGTCACCCAAGCCCCTTCCGTCTACGACGATCTGACCGTCCGCCAGAACCTCGACTACTTCGCCGCGATCCTCGACCCCGGCCGCGCCGCCACCGAGCGCCGCCGCCGGCACGTCACCCAGGCCATCGCCGACGTCGACCTGGCCGACCACGCCGACGCCCTCGCCGGACGACTCTCCGGCGGCCAGCGCAGCCGGGTCTCCCTCGCCGTCGCCCTGCTCGGCACACCCGAACTGCTCGTCCTCGACGAACCCACCGTCGGCCTCGACCCGGTCCTCCGCCGCGACCTGTGGGACCTCTTCCACCGCATCGCCGCCGACCGGGGCACCACGATCCTCGTCTCCTCCCACGTCATGGACGAGGCCGAGCGATGCCATCGGCTGCTGCTCCTGCGCGACGGCGAACTCCTCGCCGACGACACCCCCGAAGCCCTCCGCCGCCGCAACGACACCGCAACCGTCGAAGAGGCCTTCCTCCACCTCGTCGACACGGCCAACGCCCTCCAGGAGACCGCCCGATGAACTCGGCCCGCACCCTCGCCACCGCCGCCCGCGTACTGCGCCAGCTGCGGCACGACCCGCGCTCGATCGCCCTGATGCTCCTCGTGCCGTGCGTGATGCTCCTGCTCCTGCGCTACGTCTTCGACGGCAGCCCAGGGACCTTCGATGCCATCGGCGCCTCGCTGCTCGGCATCTTCCCGCTGATCACGATGTTCCTGATCACCTCCATCGCCACCCTGCGCGAGCGCACCTCCGGCACCCTCGAACGGCTGCTCGCCATGCCCCTCGGCAAAGCCGACCTGATCGCCGGGTACGCCGTCGCCTTCGGTCTCCTCGCCGTCATCCAGTCCGCCCTCGCCACCGGACTCGCGCTCTGGTTCCTCGGCCTGGACGTCATCGGCTCGGCCTGGCTGCTGCTCCTCGTCGCCCTCCTGGACGCCCTGCTCGGCACCGCACTCGGCCTGTTCGTCTCCGCCTTCGCCGCCTCCGAGTTCCAGGCGGTCCAGTTCATGCCGGCCGTGATCTTCCCTCAGCTCCTCCTCTGCGGCCTCTTCACCGCCCGGGACAACATGCAGCCCGTCCTCGAAGGCATCTCGAAGGTCCTGCCCATGTCGTACGCCGTCGACGGCATGAACGAAGTCCTCCACCACACCGACGTCACCGCCGACTTCATCCGCGACGTCCTCATCGTCGGCGCCTGCGCCCTCCTCGTCCTCTCGCTCGGCGCGGCCACACTCCGCCGTCGCACCGCGTGACCGCCCATCGGACACCTCCGACGGTTCCACCTCACCGGTGCGAGGATGTTGCCGTACATGGATCACTCATCCACGTACCGCAATGAGCACATCCCCACCGGCGAGGTGACCCGCATGACCCAGACAGTCGCAGTCCTCGGCACCGGCAAGATCGGCGAGGCCCTGCTCAGCGGGATGATCAGGGCCGGCTGGCCCGCCTCCACCCTGCTGGTCACCGCCCGACGCGCGGAACGCGCCGAGGAGCTCCGCACCCGCTACGGCGTCGAAGCCGTCACCAACGCCGACGCCGCCAAGCGCGCCGACATCCTCATCCTGGCCGTCAAGCCCCAGGACATGAACAAACTCCTCGACGAACTCGCCCCCCACATCTCCGCCGACCGTCTCGTCATCAGCGCCGCGGCCGGAATCACCACCGCCACCATCCAGGACCGTCTCGCTCCCAACACCCCCGTCGTCCGTGTCATGCCGAACACGCCCGTCCTCGTCGACGAAGGCATGTCCGTCATCTCCGCGGGCAGCCACGCCACCGCCGAACACCTGGCCCACACCGAGGAGATCTTCGGCGGCGTCGGCAAGACCCTCCGCGTCCCCGAGTCCCAGCAGGACGCCGCCACCGCGCTCTCCGGCTCCGGCCCGGCCTACTTCTACTTCCTCGTCGAGGCCATGACCGACGCCGGCATCCTCCTCGGCCTGCCCCGGTCCCAGGCCCACGACCTGATCGTCCAGGCCGCGATCGGCGCCGCCGTGATGCTCCGCGACTCCGGCGAGCACCCGGTCAAGCTCCGCGAAGCCGTCACCTCCCCGGCCGGCACCACCATCAGTGCCATTCGCGAGCTCGAGAACCACGGCGTCCGCGCCGCCCTCATCGCCGCCCTGGAAGCGGCCCGCGACCGAAGCCGCGAGCTCGCCTCCGGCAACGGCTGAGGCTCACCCGCCCGCGGCGGCGACCAGCTCCCGCGTCATCGCCACCGTGACGAACCACCGCCGTGCGGCGACACGACGGTGGCCCGCGCCGACGCGTCGCAGCAGCTCAGAAACTCCTCGAACCCACAGATCACCCCATCCCTGTAATCGCGCGCCCTACGGACTTCGGCAGCGAGGCGACCACGCGCCGGCACAGCGTCGGCCACCTCGCCACAGCCCGCGCGACCACCGGGCAGCCTTCCGTCAGCCGGCCGGAAGCAGCCCGATCGCCCGATAGGCACGATCCACCAGAGGACGGGCCAAGCCCCGGGCCCTCGCGGCCCCCGCCCTCAGCACCTCATCCACATACGCCGGATCGGCCGCCAGCTCCGCGTGCCGCTCCCGCAACGGCCTCAGCAGCTCCACCACCGCTTCGGCCGTGTCCTTCTTGAGCGCGCCGTACGACTCATATACACCGGCCAAGGCCTCGGGGTTCCCGTTCTCACAGGCGGAAAGAATCTCCAGCAGGTTCGCCACCCCCGGCCGGGTCTCCCGGTCGTGGACGACGTCCTGCCCGCTGTCCGTCACGGCCCGCATGATCTTGCGCCGGATCGTGTCCGCGTCGTCCAGCAGATAGACGACCCCGGCCCCGCCCTCAGCCGACTTCCCCATCTTCGACGTCGGGTCCTGCAGATCCATCACCCGAGCCGCCACCCGCGGATGCGTCGCCTTCGGCACGGTGAAGACATGCCCGTACCGCTGGTTGAAGCGCACGGCCAGGTCCCGGGTGAGCTCCACGTGCTGGGCCTGGTCGTCACCGACCGGGACCTCGTCCGTCGCGTACGCCAGGATGTCCGCGGCCATCAGCACGGGATACGTCAGGAGCGACAGCCGCACGCTCTCCCCGGCGGCCCGCGCCCGCGCACCCTTCTCCTTGTACTGGATCATGCGCCGCATCTCGCCGTCCGTGGCGGTGCACTCCAACAGGTACGAGAGCCGGGCGTGCTCGTCCACATGGCTCTGTACGAATACGGTGCACCGCTCGGGATCCAGCCCGGCAGCCAGCAACAGCGTCGCCGCCTGCCGACTGAGTCTCCGCACCCGTGCCGGATCGTGCTCGACGGTCAGGGCATGCAGATCCACGACGCTGAACAGCGCATCCGACCGGTGCTGATCCACCTCGGCCCACTGCCGCACGGCACCGAGGTAGTTCCCCAGCGTCAGATGCCCGGTCGGCTTGATCCCACTGAAGGTCCGCTTCATCCGTCCGTCTCCCTCTCCTGTCGGAGCCGCCGCGACCAGCGACCGGCCTCCCGGAGGGGAAAACACGAACGGCCGCCGAGAGCGGCGGCCGTTGGGTGCATGCGTGAGTGCCGGCCGCCGTCAGGCGGCCCACCACTGAAGGAAGCATGCACACGTAGTCATGAGTAGAGGCTACGCCCTCGACCTCGGGTTGACACGCGAATCGCAGATCCGTAGTGTTCTCCGGGTTGTTCGACGTGAGCACCGACTCCGGTCGGCCCCGGACAGCCAATCCGCAAGATCCACAACAAGCGAGCGACGTGCTGTCGCCTCGCTTTCCGTGTGCTTTTGCGAAATGAGGAATCCGCGTTCGAACGGACGCGACCCGATTAGCGTCGGAGACCAGGATTCCGCTAAAGTCTCACTCGTCGGAACGGCCGAAGGGCCGGGAGGACAACCCCCTCTGACTGGGAATCAGGCCCGAA
Organism: Streptomyces sp. NBC_00259; assembly: GCF_036181745.1. Lineage (NCBI taxonomy): Bacteria > Bacillati > Actinomycetota > Actinomycetes > Kitasatosporales > Streptomycetaceae > Streptomyces > Streptomyces sp. NBC_00259. The sequence continues at coordinate 4,464,835 of NZ_CP108080.1, forward strand.
AGGATCTGATAGAGTCGGAACCGCCGGAAAGGGAAAACGCGAAAGCGGAAGAACGGCCCGGCAGCCCGCTCCAGCGGGTGGCAGAAACGGAAATCGGATCTGTTAAGCTGGAAACACGAAGGGAAGCGCCCGGAGGAAAGCCCCAGAGAATGTTCTGCGGGTGAGT